>CAZLHN010000063.1:0-4216 GCA_964559665.1 uncultured Candidatus Saccharibacteria bacterium | reverse complement strand
TTGAAGTTAATCCAAATCGCGACCAACGCTCCGATCGAGCCGAACACGATCGTCGAGAGCGTACCGCCGCCCCATATATAGGGTATAAGGCCGCCTACGGTTGATCCTATCGTTATCAATATCCAGATAGAGCGGTCCATACGGGAGTATACTTATAGTATATGGCGCTATTTATCATAGCACTCGCTGCGGGGCTCTTGACCGTATTGGCACCTTGCACCTTGCCGCTGCTGCCGGTTATTGTCGGGCGCTCCATCTCAGACAAACCAAATATTCTGCGGACGATTGTCATCGCATCTTCGCTCGGCGCATCCGTTTTTTTGTTCACCATCGTGCTTAAAGCGAGTACTGTGTTTATCAACGTGCCCGACGCTTTTTGGCAGTGGACTTCCGGCGGCCTGCTTATCATCTTCGGTCTCGTGACCCTGTTTCCGACTCTCTGGGATCGGCTGCCGTTTGTGGGGGCGCTCAACCGCAGCTCGAACCGATTACTCGCTCAAGGATATACGCGTCAGACGCTCTTCGGCGACATCATCATGGGCGCGGCGCTGGGACCCGTATTCTCAACCTGCTCGCCGACCTACTTTATCGTGCTCGCGACTGTACTCCCGGTACACCCGGCCGAGGGTGCGCTGTATCTTTTGGCATATTGCGCGGGGCTTATCATGTCGCTCCTATTCGTCTCGGTGGTGGGGCAGCGGATAGTGATGGCGCTCGGCATCGCGTCCGACCCGCGCGGTCTCCTCAGGCGCGGGCTCGGTCTCCTCTTTTTGCTTATCGGCCTTGCGGTCGTGACCGGCTACGACAAAGTGGTCGAGTCGAGCCTGCTTTCCCATGCAGGGATCTTTGATGTAACACTTATCGAGCAGCAATTGCTCGAGGCGCGCAGCAATTCCAGTTCAAATGCAACGACAACGCCGATGGGTCTGCTTACATCCGAGCAAAAGGCAGCGATATATCCCAAGGCGCCCGAGCTCGCGGGTATCGACGGCTACCTCAATACCGACGGCCAGCCGATTAATCTCGCGCAATACAAAGGCAAGGACGTCGTGCTCATCGACTTTTGGACCTACAGCTGCATCAACTGCCTGCGCACGCTGCCGTACACCGAGGCGTGGTACCAAAAGTACAAGGACCAGGGGCTCGTCATCATCGGCGTGCACACGCCCGAGTTCGCATTCGAGCATGTCGAGGCTAACGTCGCGGCCGCGCTCCAGAAGCTCGGCGTGACCTACCCGGTCGTGCTCGACAACGAGTACGCAACCTGGAATGCATTCGGCAACGAGTACTGGCCGCGCGAGTATCTGGTCGACATCGACGGCTACATCGTGCACGACCACGCGGGCGAGGGGGACTACGACGTCACCGAGCACGCGATACAACAAGCGCTCGCCGAACGGGCATCAAGATTGGGTACCACCACTGCCGCAATCGCCACCTCTACGGTCGAGGTGCAGCAAGACCTAAGCGGCATCGGAAGTCCCGAGACGTACTTCGGCAGCAACCGCAACGAGTACCTCGGCAACGGCACGCCGGGGCAGGCAGGCGCGCAGAACTTTACGCTGCCGCAGTCGGTGCAGCCAAATACGCTCTACCTCGGCGGCCCGTGGGACATAGAGCCAGAGTATGCGCAATCCTCGGGACCGGCGACTATCGAATACCTTTACAGCGCGCATGACATCTATCTGGTTGGCAGCGCCGCCACGCCGGTTACGATAAAAGTGCTGCGTGACGGGCAGCCGGTAGGAAGTTACGCTGGAGCCGACGTGGACCCCAAGACGTCGACCGCCACGATACAAGAGAACCGCCTCTATCGCCTTGTGCATGATACGCAGGCCGGGCCGCATACTATAGAGATAGAGGTCATGAGTCCGGGGCTCCAGGCTTATACCTTCACCTTCGGATAGCACCAGACTTGATATATAACAGAGCGTCAAGAGTTTCTGCCGCTTCCTTTTGATATGCTTAAGACATGGCCATACAGTGGAATCGCGTCACTTGGTACTCCAAGCTAGCAGCCCTCATCGCATTCATCGGTGTCTTCGCGCTTGGCCTCTATCTTGGCGCGACCTACAACGAAGCGACGCACTATTTTGTTACGGATGTCCCGCCCTCTATCCTGCTTGCAAGCCCCGCAAGCCTCTACCGCGGGAGTTCTGTCGTGGCAAACTCGGTCGCAACCTCATCGATGCGGCTCTTTTCTTGGGCTCGCGAGGCGACTATCGCAAAGATCATAAAAACATCCAAGCCTGCACCGATCAAACCCTCGGCAGCCGCGACCACGACGCCTCCGGTAACTTCTACGCCAACGCCTACTCCGGTTGCGACTCCCGCACCCGCTCCCATTGTCACGCCTACTCCAACACCCACCCCAGCGCCAACGCCAGTAGTCACACCGACCCCAACGCCGACGCCCGCTCCGACCCCGAACTCAAATGAGATTCGCATCCAAGCCTATCTCACCGCATACACGTATTGGGACAATACGCCGCCGGGCTCCTCCGAGATATCAAACCCGATTATCCACACCCTGGCGGGGGGCACCGGCACCTACCAAGACCCTATCACCCTGGCGGTAGGACACAGCATTACCGGCGGCAAGGATACCCTCGACTATCCGGCCGGGACCAAGTTCTATGTGCCGAATTTGCGCAAATACTTTATCGTCGAGGACACCTGCGGCGACGGCAATACGCCCCAAAACGGGCCCTGCCACACGGGATATCAGGGACACCCGTGGCTCGACCTCTGGATAGACGGGGGCAACGGCACCCGCGCTTTGGCCAATACCTGTGCCGAGGATATCACCGATATCCACCTGGTCATCGAGAATCCGGCTTCAAATTACAGCGTTGTAGCAGGCCCGGTCTACAACAACGGCTGCTCGAGCCAATTTGGGGAGGCGATAGTATCCCTCTAGGGGATGGTATATACTGACCATGTTTCATTAGTATTAAAAGATTCACGCATTTACGTATGGTAAGAACAGCAAATCCGGCTTTACTTAAGCCCATGAACCTTTCGGCTCATCTTGAGGAGGTGGTAGGCAAGGGCCCGATGCCTCGCTCGCAGGTTGTCAAAAAACTGTGGGAGTACATCAAGAAGCACGATCTCCAGAATCCGAAAAATAAGCGCAATATCTTGGCGGACGAGAAGCTCAAGGTCATCTTCGGCGGCAAGGGCGAGGTCACGATGTTCGAGATGACGAAGCTCGTCTCTCCGCACATGAAGTAATCAGGGACTTAAACGGTTCTTGCAAAGACCCGCTGCCGGATAGTTCCAAGCGGGTTTTTGTTTTATCAGTCTATGGTATCCTAAAGCGTATGAATATATTTACTAAAGAGAAGCAGGCCCATTTACTTTCTATATTCGCCGGTCTTGTCGCGCTCGTCGGGGTGCTTACTGTTTTCGGCTTTATCGCTCTGGACGCATATATCCGCTGGAGCCTCAACCAGAGCTTCAGCTTTTTGAGCGGAGACGAGCTTCCGGCGCTGACGCTCGCCTCCTTCGGCCTATTGTTCGGCCTCGTATACCTTCATCGCGCGCATAAGGAGTAGTTGCACATCTGCAAAGTAAAACGCCGGCGGGAGCTCCCGCCGGCGTTCTGCATTTGTGTCGCCTATTGTTTGAACAGGCGCTTGTCGACATCGCTGAACCTGCGATGGCTGATCCGCCAGTAGACTCCGGCCAGCGCGCGATAGATCCGGTCGATCAGGTCGAAGAACAGGTCGCGGATGATGTACCACGCCAGGCTCCAGGGCCAGAAGGCGATCCACGTGATAAGCATCTGCTTGTGCGTCAACGGCGAAGGAGGATAATCCCGTCCGTGTCCGCGCTTCCAGTCATCGAGGAAGCCGTCCGGGACCTTTTTCTTGTCTATCTCCTCGAGCGCCTTGGTCTTCGCCGCAGCGTCTGTAATACCGCGGCTTCGCAGGTCGGCGTCGTTCGCCCTACTTATTTGACCCTTGATCCCCTCAAGGAACGAGGCGTACTCCTCATCGAACTCCTGTCGCGACTGCGCGACGAACCGGTGCCACCGATACACGCTCCACAGGGCGCCGAGGGCGAGGTAGAGGAGCACATAGAAGATGGTCGGTCCAGGATTGTACAGGATCGCCGGCCCGATATTCCAGTGAAAAAGGAAGTATCCAAGCACGCCGAAGACGATCAGGGAAATGAGGGCGAAGAAGTCGCGCTCGTAGATCGTGAGGGGGAA
>CAZLHN010000062.1:0-4266 GCA_964559665.1 uncultured Candidatus Saccharibacteria bacterium | reverse complement strand
ATCACCGGCTCAGCGGGTTCGGTCGCTAACGCAGTCACCTTCAACAACGCTGGCTCGGGCGGAGCTACCGGTTCAACCTTCAACGGCTCAGGTGCACTGACCGTGAGCTACAACACGATCGGCGCTGTTCCGACCACCCGCAACATCAACACCACCTTCCCGCTGCAGGGCGGTGGAGCGCTCTCGGGCGACCTCACGCTCACCAGTGCCTTTGGCACCACCACCAACACCGGCATCGGCTCCAACCTTTTCATCTACACCGACAACAATGGCGTCTTCAAGGGAGCCGCTTCCTCTTCGCTCAACCTTCCAAACGGTGCACTCCAGAACTCGAGCATCACCGTCAACGGCACCGTCTTCAATCTCGGGGATTCGCACACCATCACCGCAGCCTCCTCGACCCTCCTGGCCAACAGCAATACATTCTCCGGAAACAATACCTTCACGGGCACTAACTCATTCACGGGCAACACCACATTCGCAAATGCGACTTCAACTAACTTCGCCCTTACCAATATCGTCAACGCGCTGCTCTCTACCAACGCGCAGGGCTCGGTCATCCCGACCACCGTCTCTTCTCCGCTTTTGTTCTCCGGCAACACGCTCTCGATCCAGGCTGCCAACGCATCGCAGAACGGCTATCTCTCCAGCACTGACTGGAACAACTTCAACAGCCGCCTCTCGACCTCGAGCGTGGCGCTCCTCGGTTACTCGACTTCCGGATATCCGTTCCAGCTCGCTGGCAATGCAACGAGCACACTCACGCAGTTCAATGGCGGGCTCACTGCTTACGCGTCCTCAACGATTGGTGACGGCTCAGTCACCGGCGGCCTCACCATCTCCGGCAATAGCACGACGAGCGGCGTCTCCCTGCTTCAGGGCAAAGTTGCTATCAACAGCGGCGTGTCGCAGCCCAATGCATCCTTCGGTCTCTCGGTGACGGGCGGCGTACTGGTGGCCACCGGTAACCTGAGCATCGCTTCAGGCGGCCTCTCGGCGGCCAACAAGACCAACATCTCCTTTACCGACTCGACCGGCGTACTCAACTTCAACACCACCGGCAGCGGCACCCAGAACAACGTCACCTTTACCGGTCTTAACAACCTCGGTATCGGCACCACGACGCCGTTTGCGACGCTCTCAGTGCAAGGTAACGGATTCTTCGACGGGAATCTGACAGGCTCTAACATCACCGCAACCGGCACATTGAATGTTGCTGGCAACACGACGCTCGCCAATGCAACCTCGACCAACCTCGCGCTCACCAACGTCCTCTCGACCATCCTCAAGACCAACGCCCAGGGCTCTATAGTCCCGGCAGTAGCCGGTGTCGATTACGACGCGGCGGGTGCGGCGGCAAATGCATATCCGTTCCAGGTTGCTGGAAATGCCACGACAACGCTCACACAATTCAACGGTGGTCTGACAGCATATGCGTCGAGCACTATCGGCAACGGTTCGGTGGGGCTTACCATAAACGGCCCTGCAAGCACGACCGGGCGCGCGTATTTTTCAGGCAATGTCGGTATCGGGACATCCTCGCCCCAGGGCCAGCTCGCTATCGAGGGCGCGGCAGACTCTGCTACCGCCGGCCTCTTCATCAACTCGACCACCGGCACTGGATCGACCGGTCGCCTGCAGATCTTCCCATCCGGCAACACAAGCGCTGATATCAAGCTTCTGGGCAGCGGTCAGCTCAACTTCTTGAACAACAGCGGCACTACGCTCGCGACTATTTTGAGCGGCGGTAATTTTGGAGTCGGCACCACGTCGCCGTTTACCAACCTTTCAGTACAAGGCAACGGCTACCTCTCGGGCAACCTCACGGCTGCCAACATAACGGCAACCGGCACGCTCTCGGTCGCCGGCAACACTACGCTCGCGAACGCTACCAGCACCAACTTTGCAATTACCAACATCGCATCCGGCAATCTTTTGAAGACAACCACCGGCGGGGCAATTGTCCCCGCGATCGCAGGCACCGACTATCTCACCTCGGCAAACAATCCAGGATATCCCTTCAGCCTCCCGGGCAACGCCACATCATCTCTTACGCAATTCAATGGCGGGCTCACCTCATACGCATCCACCACGATCGGCGACGGCACACGCACCGGAGGGCTTACCATAAACGGCGGCGCAACGACCACCGGCACAGCGTACTTTGCGGGCAATGTTGCTATCGGCACCACTACGAACATCAATCAGAAGCTGGTCATTCAGGGGAATATCGTGCTCGCCAGCGGCAGCCAGGATATCGGATGGGCGCCAAGCGAAGTGCTGCAGCTCGGCCAGTGGGACAGCTCTTATACGAATTTTACCGAACGAGTGCGCATTGATACGAGCGGCAACGTCGGCATCGGCAACGCCAATCCGCTGCAAAAGCTCAATGTACAAGGCTCGGTAGGTGCACAGTTCTATATTGCGACCTCCACTACCGCATCAACCTTCCCGTACGCATCCACCACCGCTATTACCGCGACGACCGCAAGCACGACCAACCTTATCGTCTCGGGCATCAACTCTTCGCTCCTGAAAACGCTTACCGATGGTACTGTCGCTGCTGCAGTCGCCGGAACCGACTATGTAACCGGCGCAGGCTTGGCATCGGCATATCCGTTCCAGGTTGCAGGAAATGCCACCACAACATTGACTCAATTCAATGGCGGACTGACTGCGTATGCATCTTCGACCATCGGCAATGGCTCCGCTGCTGGCGGCCTTACTGTCAGCGGTAACTCGACGACCACTGGCGTTGCATACTTTGCGGGCAACGTCGGCATCGGTACCTCGACCAACCTTTCGAGCGCGCTCAACATCGAGGGGACCAATGGCGCAACCGGCGGGCTTACCATCAGCAGCAATGCCGGCACGCTCAACAAGCGCTTTGCAATCTACGGGCTCAACAACTTTACGACCGCATTCCAGAATCTCGGCAGCAGCGGCAACACCCAGTTCCTCGCCCAGAACGGCGGCGTGCAGCTCCAGATCAACGGCGGCACCGCCCCGGCGACCCAGATCACGGTCGGCTCCTCCACGTCGTTTGCCAAGCTCGGCGTGTTCGGCGCCGACACATCCGCCGGCACCTCGGCCTTCCTCGTTGCCAACTCTGCCTCGACCACGCTCTTTAATCTGGCCGACAACGGCACGGCCTACTTCTTGGGCAACATCGGCATCGGCACCACCTCGCCGTATGCGGCGCTCTCGGTCGCCGGCCAGGTGGTCGCGGACAACTTCTTTGCAACCTCGACCACCGCAACCTCGACGTTCGCCGGGGGATTGAATGTCGGGGGCGGCGCGCTGACCTATGACCTCTCAAGCGGTGTTACCTCTATAAACAACCTCCAGCTCGGGGCGCTCTCGTTCCCTGCGGACTCGGGCATTCTCTCCCTTATAGACATGCCGGTGACCTCGGCTTCCTCGGCGGGCACGGTCGAGAGCTACTCGGCCCAGATAGACGGCAACCCACTCCTTACTATATATAGTGAGGCGGACGGCTCGGGCGGCATCCAGAACCAGCGTATCGGCGTAGGCACCACCTCGCCGTTTGCGACCTTCTCGGTGCTTGGCAATGGCTATCTCTCCGGCGACCTCACGGCGGCCAACATTACCGCGACCGGCACCGTGCAGGCGGCAAACATCCTCGCGACCGGCTCGACCACGCTCCAGAACTTTACGGGCGTGAACGCGACCACCAGCCAGGCAACTACAACCCGCTTTGCGATAACGGGCATATCGAACGCGCTGCTCAAGACGCTCGCGAGCGGTGCGGTAGTCGCTGCAGTGCCGGGTACTGATTACCTCACTTCTGCAAACGCGTCGCCGTATCCGTTCCCAGTTGCAGGCAATGCAACAACCACGCTTACGCAGTTCAACGGAGGACTGACCGCGTACGCGACCTCGACAATCGGTGATGGCACGCAGGGTGGGGGGCTCACGATCTCGGGCGGCGCGACTACGACCGGCAATGCGTACTTTGCCGGCACGGTCGGTATTGCAACCACCACGCCTCTCGCCCGCCTCTCGGTTGATACCTCTAACCTAGCCGCAGGTGCACTAGAGTTCGTGATCGGCTCTTCTACAAAGACCGACTTTAAAGTTACACAGGCCGGGGATGTTGGTATCGGCGTCAAAGTTCCATTCGGCAACGGCATTGGTAATCTTGCTATCTCGGGAACCTTCTATGCAGGTCCGAGTGGGGTGCTTACTGCTACGTCTGGACAGGTGGCATCAAACGCACTGTCCAACTTCAACAATCTTCTGGGA
>CAZLHN010000061.1:0-4312 GCA_964559665.1 uncultured Candidatus Saccharibacteria bacterium | reverse complement strand
GAACCCGCTATAGCCGGGAGGTTGAGCGCGAGCAAAATAATGCCCCATGCGCCCAAGAGGAGCACGAGAAGGAGGCCGAGGAGGGCCACGGCGCGCAGGAGCGAATCACGGAATGTCTTCTTTTCTGCCATATGATTTACCTTCAAATAATGTTATTAAAACTTGTGCCCCTTGTGTACGAAAGGCATCGTATCATAGGCCTGCGCGCGTGTCAAGTACATGACTTGACAAAAGTCAAGTTATGGTATAAACTGGTATTAGCCCTTGAAAACAGGCTTTGGCCTGTGCCTCGTAAGCAGGTAGGGCTTTCGTCATACTTATGGAGACCACCTACACACATACGGAGCAAAAAAACGGCGGCATCGGCGCATTCGCGGTGACGTTCGTATTGCTTTTTGTCCTTATGTACGGCTTTCTGGCCGCGGTGGACTCGCTTCCCGATCCTTCAAATAAAAAGCCGGTCGCAAGCGCGGAGATGACTGTTACGCCGACTGCCCCCGAGGCGCCGACGCGCATCATCGCCGACTCGATCAGCCTCGATGTCACTGTCGCAAATCCGCTATCGACAAATGTCGATACGCTCGACGCCGACTTGCTCAAGGGCGCGGTACGCTATCCGACATCGGCCAAGCTTGGCGTCGATGGCACGGTGCTCATCTTCGGCCACTCTTCGTACCTGCCGATCGTGCACAACCAGGCGTACAAGACCTTTGACGGTATCCAGAACCTCAAGGTCGGCGCCATCGTGAGCGTCTACTCGGCGGGCCATGAGTATCGCTACGCGGTTACCTCGGTAAAGGTTGCGGATGCCACTTCGGATGTGGTAGAACTGCCGACAAACGGCAAGCACCTGGTCCTTGTCACCTGCGACTCCTTCGCATCCAAAAGCAACCGTTTCGTCGTCACGGCGGACTTTGTAGGGACATACGCGCTCGCCTCCAACTAACGTTGGGAGGCGGGTGGGTACGTCCTCGCAATAAGCGGGACATACATTTACCACGCGGTCGGCGCAAGTCGATAGCGAGGACGAAAATGGAATAGGACTTTGAGACTTCACGCTCCGGAAGGAGCACAACATGGAGGAACAGCCTATGGCTGGACCCGAAGACAATAAGACTGGAGTACAGGCCAAGTCAACCGGACAAGACGCTGGGGCTCCCGCCCCAACGACCCCGGCACCGCCTGCCGCTACTATCCGTTCGACCCCGCTCGACTCGGCTGCCGACGCGGTAGCCAACATGGTCGATACGTCGGTCAATCGTCGTCTTGGGCCGTTCCGGCGCTTGCTCAAGTCCCTTGTGGACTCGATCAGGGGCACGGACACCAAGGTCGACGCTCTCCGCAAGGAGGTGGACGATCTGAAGGCCCGCCCTACTCCGGACCCCTTGGGGGGTCTGGCAGCGGTATTCAACCGGGCGGGGCAGAAGCTCGAAATACTGGATCAGAAATCGATCCAGGAAACCGAGCGGATGCTCAGTCCGCCTCCGGCGACGGAGAAAGCGTAACGAATACGGGAGACGGACGGGCCGATCTCCTAACTTCAATCCAACCAGGAGAGACGGCCATGGCCGATCCGAAATTGAAATTCGTTCCTGCTACTGCGACCGAACCGTACAAGTGGGTCGATACGGCAACCGACCAGACGGCGCCAATGCCGACTGGTCCGACTTACGACGTTGCTACGGGGAAGACGTTGATGCCTGACGGCACTGACGCCTTCCCGCAGCCCGCGCCGAAGCCGGCTACTAAGTCGGTTCCGGATGTGCCCGGTCCAAACGAGCACCACTACCACGGGACTGTGAACCAGTTTTACGGTGGTCCGGTGCCGCCGATCAATCCGCAGGTGCGTGAGCGGCCGGTGGCCGCAGCCAAGACGGGATGGATCATTCCCGCCCTGGTCGTGTTAGTGGTAGGGCTTTTCGCCTTCGCCGCCGTTGTGTTCGTGGCCACGCATCTGTTCTCGGCCCCGACAAACCAACTGGCAGCGACTAACACTGCTGGCGGCGGTACCACGTCTCCGGCTCCGTTGATACCGCTAACTGTCTGGAACGCCAGCGGCGCGGGGATCTCAGGGGCGCCCGATGATGTCAAGGGACTCATCGACAACCCTAAGGTTCTCACGGACGGTTGTGCATGCAAGCCGGCGGTGGAAGCTCCGCCGGCACCTCCGCCTCCGCCGAAGGTCCACAAGACCAAGACGGTGACTACGGATTGCGACGCGGTGTGCAAAGAGTACAAGCGCCTTGGGGGAACGACGGCACCTGTTTCTACAGCCGCCACTCCCGGATGCGTTTGGGCTTTGCAGGACCAACCGGGTCCCATGGTACTCCGGGCCGGACTCTCCAATACGAGTCCAGTGATCGTCGAGAGTTATCCGACGGGCCAATGGAGTCCTTGGAGCCGTGATCCGCATCTGTTCGTAAAGCGGATCTGCCCGAAGACTGAAGTCGCTGACCGCACCTTGTGCGGTGCAGATGGACACTCAAGCTGGCCTTCGCCGCAAGTCGCGACGATTATCCAGGAAGGGGTCTCCGAAAAGGACCCGGCCTGCCTTCTTGGCAAGGACCGGTGTGCCCAGTACGGACTCTAAAGTACTTGTTCGGCGGGAGGGGATTTGTTCCTCTCCCGCCGGGCAAAATTATTGTTTGGATGTAAATAGATAACGGCAGTGAAATAATTCACTCTCGATATCCGGATATATCCGGAGAGCATTATTAAAAGAGTTTAGAAAATTATATGAACCGTATTATAAATGTTTCTACAGTAAGTATCATAACTACAGCGCTCATCTTCGCAGCGGTGCTTTTCATCATGCCTACGGCTGCAAATGCCTTCGGTATTTCAGGTGATGGCGGCTGCTGCGGCGGCGGGTCTTCGAGCTCCAATAGCTCAAGCTATACCCCTCCGCCCACGTACGGCAGCGGTTGCAGCTCTAACTGCGGATATACTCCTCCGCCGCCTCCCGCTCCTACCTGCTCGCTCTCGGTGAGCCCTAGCCAGGTTGAGAATGGTGGCAGCGTCAACATCAATTGGTCTACCTCTAACGCCACCTCTGTCTCGCTCTCCGGCTTTGGTAGCGTTTCCAACAGCGGCTCTCAAACCGACAGCAACTTGCTTGCGAGCAAGACCTATACGCTCGTAGCCTCCGGCAATGGCGGCAGCGTTACGTGCACCAAGACGGTGACGGTCAAGCCGCCGAAGCCCGCTCCGACTTGTACGATCAACGCAAGCCAGACAAATATTCAGCCGGGCCAGAGCGTAACCATCAACTGGACCAGCCAGAACGCGACCGCCGGCAGCCTCAGCTCGTACGGCAATATCGCGCTCAACAGCTCCGCTACCTTCTCTCCTTCGCAGACGACTACGTATACGGCAACCTTCACATCGCAGAGCGGTCAGACCGTTACCTGCAGCACTACGGTTGTGGTTACGATACTCCAGTGCCCGTCTGGCTACAGCGGCTCGTATCCTAACTGCACTCCGCCTCCGGTGGTGCCGTCGTGCAACATCTACCTCAACCAGTACAACTCGTACAATACAAATACTAATTACAACAACCAGTATCAGTACCAGCCGCAGAATGGCTACGTGATCAACTGGACGAGCTCGAATGCGTCGTACGGATTCATCAACAATGGTATCGGCTCGGTAGGCCTCTCGGGCAACCGCACCGTATACCCGACCCAGACGACCGTCTACACCGCGACCTTTATCGGTCAGAATAATCAGCAGATTACCTGCTCGGTTACGGTCAACGTCAACACCTATGTTCCGCCGCCGGTATATCAGAACCCGGCTCCGTACATCACGCTTGCGGCTGTTCCGTACACCGGCCTCGACTTGGGCCCGGTCGGCACCACTCTTTACTGGGGCTTCATCATCGTGTGCTGCCTCTTTGCGGCATACCTCATCGCTATCAAGCGCGTGCATATGAAGCTCGCTCGCTGGTATAACGAGGTGCTCTTTGGCGAGGAGACGCGCGCACATGCTCCGCATGCCGTGCAGGCCTCGACCAATGCCATGACGCAGACCGAGCTCGTAAAGCTCGCCAACATGCTGCGCTCGGTTATCGACGGCGCTCCCGCATCGCATACCACGACTGCAACGGCTGTAGAGACCGACGGCACCGACGCCTTTATCGTCTCGCAGATACACCGCGGCCGTCACGCATAAAGTAAAGCAGGAAAGCGGATGCTCGGGCCTGACCGGGTGTAAGACTCCAAAACAGTGTCAACAAAAAGCCCCCATCGGGGGCTTTTTGTTATGCGCGGCTTGCTATCTCTTCCTTCAATTTTGAAACGATATCCGCTAT
>CAZLHN010000060.1:0-4332 GCA_964559665.1 uncultured Candidatus Saccharibacteria bacterium | reverse complement strand
ACGGAATCAATATCACAAAAGGATGCTTCTCAATGAATGGAACCTGTCTCTCGCTTCCTCAGGCCACCGTACTCTCCGCAGTACGTACTTATTTTTCGACGTCTACTACAGCAACCACGACCTATACATGGACGAGACAGCCCAGCACTCAGTACGTTGTGGTTGAGCTTTGGGGTGCCGGTGGTGGTGGTGGCGGCGGCGGCGACTCTGGAAGTACCGGAGCCGGCGGCGGCGGCGCTGGTGCCTACAGTAAAAAGATAATTCAAAATGCCAATCTGCCCTCTTCGGTAAAAGTTTTTGTCGGATGTCCCGGAGGAGGCGGTACCGGCAATACGGGCAGCAACGGCGGCGGAGGCGGAGGAGGAGGCGCTTCAATATTCAACGGTTTTGCTACTTCAACCGGCGGTGGCGGTGGCGGTCGAGGCGGTAACGGCGGCACGACGGGAGGAAATGGCGGTAACTACGCGACTTGCGGCACCGGAGGCGTCGGCGCTAGCGGTGGAAACGGCGGCGGAGGTGGAGGCGGCGCAGGAGGAATTACCAGCGGGTTCGTTGGGTTGGGAGGCGGCGGCGGTAATCCGGATCCTAATGCTGATCTTCAGATGACCGGTTCTACTGGTTTCAACGGCTCGGGTACGGTAGGAGGTAGTGGAGGCGCGGCTCTATTTCTTAGTGGTACGACAACGGCGAATGGAGGCACGGGAGGCAATAACAACGGCGGTAACGGTACTGCCGGCAAGGGCGGTCTCGTTATCGTGTATGAGTATACGAATGTCACCGCGGGCGCGGACTTGGCAGAACTCTATCCCGTGGATGATCCCTCGATTGAGGCTGGGGACATAGTCGCTTTTTCCGAGGGTCTTCCTATAACGGCTACTCGCGCTGACTCGCTGCAGGATCGCCCTCTCGCGGGTATCGTATCAAGTAAACCGGGGCTCGTGCTCAAGGACGACGATGCCGGCGATACTGAACGTCCAATCGCGCTCGCCGGCCGCGTCCCTACAAAGGTTAACCTTGAGGGCGGCGATATACATATTGGAGACCGCGTCGCGATTTCATCAGTACCCGGTGTTGGTAAAAAAGCGGGTATCTCTGATAACACAGTCGGTATCGCGCTTGAAAACTATACTGCCATGTCGACAGGCAATACGATCGAAGTCTTTATAGATCTCGAGAGGGGCGTCGATACCGCAGCCATCGGTCGCGCCATGCTGGGCCTCCCGCTCGATGGCTCGCAAGACTTCGATGCCACGACCTCGACCACTACGGCGGCAACAACTACTACTCCCGCTTTCGACTTTGTCGACAACCTGCTGTCGGTATTTTCGAGCCGCATCACGGCATCGCTTGCCACCTCCACCGCCTCGACCACCGGCGACACGGCTTCTACCACTGGCGACATTGCGTCAACAACCGCAACGAGCACGCCGGTCTCAGGAGCGGTAACGCACTTTGTCGATGTAATCATTGCGGCGATAACCGACAGGCTCTCGCACATGGCGCTCACAGTGCTCGACCTCTTCGCGCAGACCATCACCGCAGATACTATCCACGGACAAACGCTTTGCCTCGGGAATACGTGCGTGACCGAGGCGCAATTGCAGGCCCTTCTGTCGCTTGCGAGCTCGACACCGCAGTCAAGCCCCGTACCGTCTCCCGATCCATCGGGTGCCGACACGAGCGTGACGCCGCCAGCGACTTCTACGCCAGATGACTCTGCGGTAGCAACGACCACGCCGTGGGATGCGGCAACATCGACCCCGCCAGCAACAACCACACAGGCAAGCACTACGCCTCCGGATTTGAGCGCCCCCGACACCTCCGCATCATCCGCCACTGATACTCCAGATGCCGCCCCGGCAAGCTCGACCCCGACTGATACCCAGCCGCCGAGCGATAATTGACCATCAGTGTCTAATCTGATACAGTATGAGCCAAGCCCGACAGGGGCTATTTTTAAGAGAAATGCTTACCATCCGACTACAGCGTCGCGGCCGCAAGAATGACCCGTCTTTCCGGGTTATTTTGGTTGAAAGTAAGCGCGCGGCAAAGACCGGCAACTTCCAGGAAGTGCTCGGCTCGTACGACCCGCGTGTTGACCGCACCGAGCTCAAGACCGACCGCATCAAGCACTGGATGTCCATGGGCGCCACCGTTTCCGACACTGTCCACAATATCCTCGTTTCTCAAAAAGTGATCGACGCCAAAAAGCGCAATGTACTCCCGCGCAAGTCTCCGCCGAAGAAGGATGAGCCGGCAGCAGAAGCCGCAGCTCCGGCAGAAGCAGCAGAAACTACCGAAGAGAAGACAGAAGCGACATCTCCTGAAGGCAAAGCAGAGGAAATGGCACCCTCAAAGGATGACGAGACGTCAGCTGTGAGTAACGAGGTTGCCGCAGATTCTTCCGCACAATAGAATGGAACAAGGCTAGAAGCCTTTTAACAACTTACATATACTGACATGGCAGAGAGAGATCAGGAATTTTTGGAGTTCGTAGTTAAGGGTTTGGTTGAGCATCCCGAGGCGGTCAAGATCGGCCGCTCGGTCGACGAAATGGGCGTCCTTTTAACGCTCGACCTGCACCCCGAGGACATGGGCAAGGTGATCGGCCGCTCGGGCAATACGGCCAAGGCGATCCGCACGCTCCTTCGCGTCGTCGGGATGAAGCACAACGCTCGGGTTAACCTCAAGATCAACGAACCGCCGGGCGGCATGCGCGACACGAGCGCAAATGCTCCAAGCGGCGGAGCCGAGGCGCAGGGTTGGGACGGCAGCCACGAAGCTCCGGCAACCCCGGCGATGAAGTCGGTAGACGAAGCGATGGAGGATCTCCGGCTCTAGTTTTTTGAATGAAATTTCATGTAGTAACACTTTTCCCCGAAACAATCGAGGCGTACACCAGTGCGTCTATTTTGGGGCGTGCGCAAAGGGAAAAGAAATTTAGCGTTAAAACATATCAACTGCGCGATTCTGTCACGAACAAATGGGGCAAAGTAGACGAGCGCCCATACGGTGGCGGCCCGGGCATGGTTATCCAGGCCGAGCCAGTACTACGTGCTGTCGAGAAGATCCGTAAAGGCAAAAAGATACGGGTGCTCATTACTGCTGCAGGGGGCAAGCCGCTAACCAACGCGTATGCCGCAATGCTCGCCAAGGAAAACAAAGATGTGATCATTGTCTGCGGCCGATACGAGGGTATTGATGCCCGAGTCAAAAAGATACTCAATGCGCGCGAGATTTCGGTCGGCCCCTATATTTTGACCGGTGGCGAAGTCCCGGCGCTCGCGATAATTGATGCGACTGCACGCCAAATTAAAGGGGTACTCGGCAAGTTCGAGAGCCTCGAGGAGTCGCGGGTGGCAAGCCACGAGATCTACACCCGGCCCGAAGTTTTGAAGGTAAAAGGCAAGAGCTACAAAGTCCCTAAAGTCCTTCTTTCCGGCCACCACGCAAAGATGAATGAGTGGAAGGATAAGACAAGAAGCAAACCAGAATAAAGTAACGGCCGCCGCGAGTGATCGCGGCGGCCGTGTATTTACAGATTGCTCGGGACGACAAGTGTTCCGTCCTCGTGCACTGGATAGTTGAGATAGCCATACTGAAGACCCTCGGGGAGTGCTCTCTCGGCCCGCGAGATATCCAATTCGGACGCTGTCTCGGGCAGCTCAAGCTCGCGAGCCTTTGCCCTACGCTCCTCATCGGACTTGGCAACACTGAGCTTGTGCTCATGGTCCTCTATCTCTACGAGTGTTGAGGTCTCCGGCAGATTGTGCCGGCGAGCGAGGCGTTTGCGCCGATATTCCTTATCGTGGGCGCGGATTTCGACCCAGGAAGCGGTCTCGGGAAGACCACGCTGCTTGGCATACTCCTTCCGCCATTCCTCGGCTTCAGCGGGGGTATCAGCGAACACCGGACCTTGTATTGTCAGGTCGGAGGCTTGTATGTTCATCGTCTGCTTCTCCTCTGGTTAGCAGTCTATTGGGTACCATAAGTCAAAAAAGCCTTATACACAAGGTGCTTGACGGCTATCCCAAAACCCGTATACTGGTATATGAAACCAGGGCAGGGACGACGAGTGAGTATCGAGTGGCGCGGTTTCGATACAAATAAATAGTGGTAACCAGAACCACCTAAAGCTTGAGGAATCGAGCAGGGGAGCGTTTTTCGCGCCCGCTCTTTTTGTGTTTTGCGAGTGTGTATAAGTTCCTTGCAGTTTTTTCAAAAGTTCATGTTCGCTTAATGGTCCCGCTTGCCCCCATTATTACGTTCGTCATCGAAAATTACTATGCGTGAACAAAAGTTCTTCTCCCGCTACCGCACGCCGCGCGTGGA
>CAZLHN010000059.1:0-4359 GCA_964559665.1 uncultured Candidatus Saccharibacteria bacterium | reverse complement strand
GGATGGACCTTAGGCTCGCGCAGTGGCGAACGAAAGATCATTCACCGAGAAATACGGTGAGCTAACTGATTTTGCAGTTATGGTTTGGGATTTTTAAAGAAGGCTCCCACTTCTCCCTTGCGTGCGAACTATTGTTTACATTGTCTAAGCCTGTCACTCCCCGGCAGGACGGAAAAGATTTCTGTACTCTCGGGAAGGGCCTAGATTTGAACGAGTGTCGAAATGTGGCAGGGAATCATTGGCGATTCCCTGCAGTGGCGGAGTTATTCGTCGTCGGGTTCGGAAATACCTTCCTCGACGGCCAGGTCGCCGATCACGCGATTGGAGCTCACGTTGTCCCACGGACTCGTGTCCCGCACTTCGTCGTCGGGACACGCGTCCACGTGACACTTGGCCTGACGGCCATGACCGTCGACCGTAGTTGCAAAACGCGCGTTGTGGTCGTCGAGCCGGAATTGGCCCTCGCGTTTGGCTCGCTCGCGGGCCGCAGTCTCATGCCGCTTGTCTGCGGCAATCCGCCGCCGCTCGCGCTTGTTCCAGTCTTCCGGCTCTGGCCGGTGGTCACCATACTCCCGATAGAATCCCACGATTATCCTCCTCAGGCTCGTGTTGCGGCTTCACTCATGCCACATTTCGGCACTCGTTCTATTGATTTTTCAAGGTCCGGCGCATGTCCCTCTCGGTATCTCTTTCCTTCAGGACGGCGCGCTTGTCGTACTTCTTACGGCCACGCGCTACCGCTATGCGCATCTTCAACTTATCTCCTTTATTATACACCGAAATAGGCACGATTGTCAACCCCTTCTGTCCCTCAAACCCTGCCAGATCAGCAAGCTCTTTTTTGGTGAGCAGCAGCCGGCGGCTGCGCGCCGGGTCGTACTCTTTTGGCGTGTTGGCAGGCTGGTAGGGCGGGACATCCATGCCTACGACGTATGCCTCGCCGGCACGCACTATTATATGCGAGCCTTCGAGCTTGCCGTGGCGTGCCCGCAAAGATTTGACCTCGTAGCCGAAAAGCTCGATACCAGCCTCGTATTCCTCGAGGAGCTCGTAGTTGAGCCGCGCCTTCTTGTGCTCGATGAGGTTCATACGAGAGAATATAGCACTCTGTACATTTTTTTGCTCTATATATAGTGGGAATGCTATACTCTCCTTACCATGGCTGATGCTCCACAGAAGGTGCCGCAAGGCTCGGGGAAGGGCCGCCCGCCTCGGCGTCCCGGGGTGCCGCAGCTTCCCAAGATGCCGCGCGGCGACTCGTTCTGGTTCAATCTCGCAACTAGCGTGATGGTTCTGCTGCTGCTCGCCGGTGCGTACGCGTACTTTACGCAGAGTGGTACGACAGAAAAAGAATCCATTCCGATATCGCAGCTGGCGCAGGATATCAGCGCGGGCAAGGTGGCCTCGATTGTTGTCAGTGGCGAGACGCTCGACATAACGTACCTCGACAAGTCTGAAAAGACTTCCAAAAAGGAGCCCGATACGGCTATCACTACCACGCTCGCCAACTATGGCGTTGCCAAGGACGCGCTCGATGCGGTCTCCATCAATATAAAAAGCGAGAGCACGTTCCAGTTCTGGCTTTACGCTCTCTCGCCGTTCCTGGCGCCGCTCGCCCTCATTGCGTTCTTTGTCTGGTACCTCTCGCGGCAGGTGCGCGGCGCAGGCATGCAGGCATTTTCCTTCGGGCAGAGCAAGCCGCGCGTGATCGACCCCAACGATCAGAACTCGCGCGTAACATTCAAGGATGTTGCGGGCGCGAAGGAGGCGAAGGAAGAACTGCTCGAGATCGTCGACTTTTTGAAGAATCCGAAAAAGTTCTTGGATATTGGTGCGCGTATTCCAAAAGGCATTCTACTCATGGGCGCGCCGGGCACCGGCAAGACGCTTCTGGCCCGCGCGGTGGCGGGGGAGGCGGGCGTCCCGTTTTTCTCTATCTCGGGCTCGGAGTTTGTCGAGATGTTTGTCGGCGTAGGCGCCAGCCGTGTGCGTGACTTGTTTCTCACCGCTAAAAAAGCAGCGCCCGCGATTATTTTCGTCGACGAGATCGATGCCGTAGGCCGCGTGCGAGGCACCGGGGTGGGCGGCGGCAACGACGAGCGTGAACAGACCCTCAACCAGATATTGGTCGAGATGGACGGGTTCGAACCCAACGAAAAGGTGATCGTGATGGCCGCGACGAACCGCCCCGACGTGCTCGACCCGGCATTGCTGCGCCCCGGGCGTTTTGACAGGCGCGTCACAATCGACCTGCCCGACCGCCAAGACCGCCTCGAGATACTCAAGGTGCACTCGCGCAAAAAGCCCTTCGCCGAAGACGTGAACCTCGAAGTCATCGCCGAGCGCACACCGGGCTTCTCGGGCGCGGACCTTTTTAGCCTTATGAACGAGGGAGCCATACTCGCTGCGCGCGAGAACCGCCGCACCGTGGCCCAGTACGACCTCATCCGCTCGATCGAAAAGGTCATGCTCGGTCCCGAGCGCCGCTCGCACGTGCTCAATAAAAAAGAGAAGGAGATCACCGCCTACCACGAGGCCGGCCACGCACTTGTTGCCTCCGTCCTCCCGTACGCCGACCCGGTCCATAAGATTTCGATAATCAGCCGCGGTCGCGCTGCGGGCTACACGCTCAAGCTCCCGCTCGACGACCGCAAGATGCAGAGCAAGAAGGAATTCCTCGATGACATCGCGATGAGCCTCGGCGGCTACATTGCGGAAAAAGAGGTGTTCGGCGATATCACGACGGGCCCCAGCAACGATCTGCAGGTGTTAACCGGACTCGCACGCGACATGGTCACCCGCTACGGCATGAGCGACAAGATGGGTACCATCGCGCTCGAAGGCGAGGGCGGTCGCGCCCTCTTTGGCCGCGGAGTGGACGACAAAGCGTATTCCGAGAAAGTCTCCGGCGAGATCGACGCCGAAGTAAAGAAGATAATCGACGAGGCATACAAAAAGGCTACAGATATCATTACCGAGCATCGCAAGCTGCTCAACACCATCGCGCAAAGGCTGGTAGAGAAGGAGACCATAGAGCGCGAGGAATTCGAAGCTATTCTAGTGGCCAACGGCATCAAGCCGAAAAAGAAGGAGGAGATACTGGTCGAGCCGATAGCAGTGAACTTTTAAGCACAAACAAAACCCCGCGGCCTATGGCCGCGGGGTTTTGTTGATGATTCTTTCCTACTAGAGATTCTGTGCGCTGCTATTGGCGCTCGCGGCTGCCTGTGCGTCCGCTTGCGCGTGTGCGTTGATGATATCCTCAACGACGCGTGCGCGCTCGGAAGCCGAGGCATTTGCCGACAGGTTCGCCGCGACCGAGGACGAGCTCGAAAGCGAGCTATCGACGTCGGAGCTTACCGTATGCGTCCCGGTCACAAAGATGTTCCACCAGGGCATGTGCGTCGTGACGACGGCCTTGCCGTCCACGCCTACCGCGACATCCGTCTTTGAGGTCACGCGGACAGGGAAGATACCGAGGAAGCGGCCCTGGTGCGTGTAAGAGACGCTCACCTTGTCGCTCGAGCTGGTATCGACCGCGCGTACGCTGTCGTTGGACTTAACTACGTTGCTGCTGTAGACAGCCAGGTCGCTGTCGGACGACACCTGTGCAGGTGTGCTTACGACAACGCCCTGCGCATTTGCGCTCAACGTGACGCCGAGGCTGCCAGTTACATCTCCGGAAGCAGTGTCTCCGGCGGAGGTGTTGGAGCCCGCAGTAGAGCTGGAAGCAGTACCCGAGGTATTGCTGCTGGCGCCTACGTTCACGCCCGTCTGCACCGCTGCATCTGTGCTTCCGGTCGCGCCAACTGTCAGGGCAAGGGCGCTGATAGGGCTGATAATAAGACCCAGTGCCGCAATCGCGGACACGAGGCCCGTCTTTGATATATGGTTCATATCGTTATACTAATGATTAATAAGGTTTTTACATGTGAACAGCCGGCACTCTGTGTACCGTATGTTCCCTGAAGCGTACATGAAGGGGATTTCATCACGGGTATTCAGAGATAACCCTTAAAAGGGTTGTAAAATAAAAGAAAATCGCCGCGGCCTCCTGGGGAGGCCGCGGCGATGCGGTTTTGCTTCATGCTTCAGGCAGATATTTGCGCAGTTGTCCTGCCATTGCAACCCGGGCTGTAAGATCGCCAAGCTTCGGCGAAGTACGATGCACGGTCTCTTCCACGGTCCAGTCATTCCGACGGAAACGGGTGGTAATCTCGCTCCTGGGCAATCCGAGTGCGTCGCGTCCGTTATGCGATAGAAAACCGGGCAAGATGTCCTGTCTTCCGGCTTCCACGGCCTTCTCGATCACGTATGAGACACTCGCCCTCGGGATCTGGGTCTGTCCGCCCAACACAA
>CAZLHN010000058.1:0-4363 GCA_964559665.1 uncultured Candidatus Saccharibacteria bacterium | reverse complement strand
TGCAATATGCGGCGACGTTCGACTATCGCGTCTGGTTGCGGCCGCAGGATTCCTCTTTGCCGCACGCGGACACGTTGACTGGTTCGAACTCTTTGCAATGCTACTGGGCCTCTCTTTCGTAATAGGGAGCGCGTGCGTGTTCAATAATATCTATGACATAGATATAGACGCGCGAATGGAGCGCACTAAGGGCCGCGCGATGGTGACCGGCGCAGTTTCTCGCTCGTACGCGACGCTCTATGCGCTGGTGCTGGGAGTTGGCGGAGGGATATTACTCGGGTTGTATACGACACCGCAGGCGCTTGCGGCGGCTTTAGCCGGTTTTACCATCTATGTGCTTTTGTATACGCCGCTTAAGGCTCTGACACCTTGGGCGCTCTTTGTGGGGGCTGCGGCGGGTGCCACGCCGCCTATGGTCGGCTACCTTGCGGTGACCGGCCAGCTCGACTGGTATGCATGGGCGCTCTTTATCGCGCTTTATTTGTGGCAACTGCCGCATTTTATGGCGATAGCGACCTATCGGTGGCAGGAATACACGGCGGCCGGCGTGCCACTCTTTATAAAAAGCGACCCGCCGCCTTCGGCCAAGCGCTGGGGAAGAATAGTGTTCTACGCTTCGCTTGTCGTGCTGCTTTTAGCATGCGCAGTTTTGATGCTCCACAGGTGAAGCAGATACGGCGCAATGGTCCCAAGCAGGAACGCCCCGACGACGCTGGTGGCGATGGCAAGATCCTCGCTGCCTCTGAACAGCACCGTGCTGAAGCCCACCAGGTTGATAAGCACGAGCGCGCTCATGACCGAGTAAAAGTTGATGACCGCCCACCAGTTGAGCGCCTCGACGTCATGCATATGGATATGGGCAAAGTGCGCTTTATAGTAGGCGAGGCCATGGTCGCGCAATTTTTGCTGCTCGGTGCGCACGCCCAATATATAGCCGATGAGCGCGCCCAAGAGGAACGCCGGGATAGTAAAGGGGAGCGTTGCCGCAGTGTAATCCCAAAAGGAGATCGTAAGGGTGGCAACGATAAACAAAAAGAACGCCGTCATAGTGAGCCGTGTGCGCATAAATTCGTCCTCGACGCCGTATTTGAGCGCGGTGATAAAGACCAGAAATACCGTCAGGACTGCAACGGTGATGGTAATGGAGTTCGGGAGCGTTTCCATACGTATAAAATAGCATGTAAAAAGAAAGCGCCGCCCTGCAGAGGGGCGGCGCTTGGTGCTGCGGCGTTCAGGATATTTCCTGCACGAGCTTTTTGAGAATGGCGGGGGCAAAGTCGCCATACCCGTTCGCCGGCAACAGAAAGGAACCCGGTCCGCCGATGACGTACTGGCGGTAGTATCTAACGACATTCTCGGATGTGTCAGATGCCGATAGCACGACAGAAAAGGAATAGCCGGCGTCAGCACCCGCGCTGTTTACCCGTATAGGCAGGCCATTTATCACGATGCCTTGCCCGAGTATGCGGTTATGCACAGCGACCACGGCGTTGGGATCCGAACCCATCCGGTTATCGGTGCCGTCTCCGGATACGTCGATGACACTGCGTGCGCCCGCATACCGACTGGTAGAAATAGTGCTGGCGCAAAAGACAAGAGCATCCTGCAGATAGGTCCCGCCGCCATTCGTCCGCCCCATCTGCGATAGCAGCGCAACGAATTGCTCCCGCGAAACCTCGTCAGAGATGAGGAACCAGGGGACACTGATGTTCTGGTGCGTGCCCCATTCCACTACCTCCACTGCAACGGTGCCGGTCTCGCGCAACGCTTCGGCAACTGCCGGGCTCTCGAAGGCGTCAATGTAGCCCTGCCTCTCGAGTTGCCACGAGGCGTCGGTCATGCTGTCCGATACGTCGATGGCTAGCACAAGCACCAGGTCGACGCCCGTCTTGCTGTCGGCGAACGCCCGCCCGCCAAGCACGCCGAGCATAGTGCATAACACTGCCGCTACTAGATGTGGGAAGATCCGCATCGGTCTCCTCCTATGGTGAGTGTAAAAGAACAGCTTCGCCGGAATGGCGTAAACTGGTTCCCCAATACGCTCACTATGCTCCGCAGAAATAATATGTCAATCCGTTGCGCGGATGCTAAAAACAATTCCGAGTTTTTTATCAACACGTTATACATGGTTGCCAACGCGGTATCCACAGACTTTTCAACAAAAATATATTCCGCTTTACTCCAGCTTCATATTCATGATGCTACATTTTGCTCATGTCGCGGAAAAAGCGACAGGGTTTCTGTTCCGGTTCCGTTACATTATCCATAGCAGATTTGGAATACACACATGGGATATGTGTTTCCGGCGAATCGTAGTGTGGCTCCCATAAGAAGGGCCGCTTTTTGTCGCGTGTAAACGCGCTCAAAGGCGGTCTTTTTTCGTTGAGCGAGAGGTCGGTCTCCTCAAAAGCCGCAGCGAACCAATAGATTAAACGTAATACTAAAAATAATAATGAAACGCATATTAATGAGCTTGGGCGCAATAGTCTTCGTGGGCGCAGTGGCCTGGGGAGCAACGGGCGCGTTCTTTACAGATAGCCAGACATCAACAGGTAACACGTTTAGCGCCGGCGGCATCAGCCTCCAGGTTGACTCGACACAGCATTACAACAATGCAATTTGCGATGCAACTACTCACACATGGCAGCTAGCATCGGGCCAGACAGCACAGCCTGACCAATATCCGGTCATCGGTTCGGCCTGCACAGGCACTTGGGCTCCGACAACGCTCGGGCCGACCAATCAGTTCTTTAACTTTACTGACATCAAGCCGCAGGATATGGGTGAAGATACCATCTCGCTCCATAACCTCGACAACTCAGCGTGGGCTTGTATGGATCTTGGGTTGACCAACAATTCAGCCTCCTCAACAGTCCCGGGCTTTACCGGCAACTTGGCGAACAACATTACTGTCTTCGCATGGCGCGACAATGCTTCGTCAACAGCAGAAGGCGGTTCCTTCCCGGCAGGAGACAATGTATATGAGCCGGGTGCGGGCGAAGCTGCCCTCACTGCTGGTCCGGTAAGCCTTGCAACCCTCTTTGGTGGCAATGTTAATGGCCCGGCAACAACTACTATCTCGCTTGCAGACTCAACGACCGGCGGCGGTCCGCTTGGCGGAGCTTCTGGCAGCAACGTCGGCTTTGCGTGGTGCGCAGGTACGATGACTGTTGACGGCACGACTGGTGCTATCTCGTGCGATGGCTCTTCAATGGGCAATGCATCGCAGTTCAATAGCCTCAGCGCGAATATCAGTCTGCGCGTGTCGCAGTCGCGCAATCAGCCGACCTTTACCTGCGGTGCAGGCACGGTAGCTGGTCCGCAGACAACGACCGTAAGCACCAACAGCCTGTTTACCACTAATGATCGTGGTGCGGCTGCAGGAAATGGTAAGTGGTTCTTCTACGACGATAAGAATGACTTCATCATGGCTATCGACAGAGATACCGCCAATGGTGGTGCAGATGATATGACCACAACCTCAGGTGTTCAGGGCGCCTACATGAAACTTGGCACTACTGCTGATAGCCAACGCTACAACATTGCAACCTATCAGTTCCAGGGCACGCTCTTGAGCACAATTAACGCTCTCGCATACCGTGTCTATGACGCAACAGCGGACAGCGACGTTCCATTCTTGGGCTTTGATGTCGACTTTGCGACCAGTACGATCAGCGGTTATCAAAATCGGCTTACATTCCAACCGGGTTCAAGCACTAACGCACCGCTTCCTGTAAACACATGGACTCTTGTTGATGCAATCAACAGCGGTAACGGCATGTGGACATGGTCCGGATATGCTGCGTTTGGCAATAAATGGCCGGACGGCAACACTAGCCAGTACCGCACATGGAGCAGCATCAAGACAGCCTTCCCGAACGCAAAGATTCTTACTTCACCCGCAGGCGGATACTTTGGTGTTCGCGTAGGTGAGCCGGGTCCTGCAGCTGCAAGCGCTACTGTTGACTACATCAAGTTCAACAACACTACGTACGACTTCACGATCTAGCTCTGTTCGCAACCTCCTGAACTACTGACATGAAAAAAATATTACTCAGTTTGGGCTCCATCCTCTTCGCCGGCGCGGTGCTGGCGGGAGGAACGGGAGCGTTCCTCAACGACACGGGGACATCCACGGGCAACACCTTTGCTTCGGGGATCATCAATCTCCAAGTCGACAACGAAAGCTACTACACCAACGATCTGGGTACATTGGCGCTGTCTACGACGACCACATGGTCGCTCTCGGACCTCGCGGGGAAATTGTTTTACAACTTCCTCGACGTGAAGCCGGGCGACCAGGGCGAAGACACGGTGTCGCTCCATGTAAACAACAACAACGCGTGGGCGTGCATGAACATCA
>CAZLHN010000057.1:643-4506 GCA_964559665.1 uncultured Candidatus Saccharibacteria bacterium | reverse complement strand
CTGTAAGCAATAAGTGCTTAGGGCGTCATTAGCAGTGTTCTCTCCAGATATTCCTTGTCCCTTCATGGCTGCTTAAGGTTGCGCTTCAGACTCCACTCTTGCTACCAAAGCACACCTTGGTGTGGCTCTACTTCTTTAACAGAGGCAGAAGCCTAAAGGTGGGCGGTAGAACAATGTTCGGTTCCTTTTATTGGTAGATTACAAGTAAATTATTCGTTCGCACTTATAAACCATGTCTATTACTCAAAGTTCTACACGGCTCGTCGCTCTCGTAGCGGGTGTCGCAGTTGCGCTTTCTCTCTTTGCGGGAGCATTCGCAGCAGCACCGGCTCAGGCGGCGGCTTTGACTCAATCGCAGATAAGCGCGATTGTTTCGCTGCTTCAGTCCTTCGGCGCTGATGCGCAGACGGTGGCAAATGTCACCGCTTCGCTCAACGGCCAAGCGACTACAGGCACAGGCACTACAACTGGTGGTGCATGCCCGGCACTCTCTCGCTCCCTCCAGTCGGGTTCGACAGGTGCTGACGTTTTGGCTCTCCAGAAGTTCCTCAACGGCAGCGCTGCTACGCAAGTATCAGTCTCCGGCGCAGGTTCTCCTGGTCTTGAGACCACCTTCTTCGGCCCTGCCACCATGGCAGCAGTTGAGAAGTTCCAGACGCTCAATAATGTGAGCGCCATCGGCATCGTCGGTCCTGCTACTCGTGCAGCTATTGCAGCTGTTTGCGGTGGCACATCGACAGGCGGCGGCAGCACTACGCCGACCGGCCCTGGCCTTACGGTCTCGGCTTCGGCACAGCCTGCTAACTCGCTCGCAGTTCAGAGCGCTTCTCGCGTTCCGTTCACGACCTTCACTCTCACCAACAATTCGTCGGCGGCAGTGACGATCAACAGCGTAACCGTGCAGCGCACTGGCTTCGCTAATGACGCGGTCTTCTCCGGTATCGTCCTCTTGGACCAGACCGGTGCACAGATCGGCGTCTCGAGCACCCTCAACAGCAATCATCAGGCAAACATCGGTTCGAGCTTTGTGCTCAACGCCGGTCAGTCGATGACCTACACTGTTGCAGGAAACATGGCTTCCAGCCTCTCGGCGTATTCCGGCCAGATCGCTTCGCTCCAGGTTGTTGCTATCAACAGCTCTTCAGCGGTATCCGGCTCGCTCCCGATCACGGGCGCGTCCCAGACCATCAACTCGTCGCTCGCCATCGGCACGGCGGTTGCAAGCATCTCGTCGTATGACCCGAACAACGCTGGCACCCACAACATCGGTGACACAGGCGTTACCTTCTCCGGCGTCCGCCTCCAGGCTGGCTCCGCTGAGGATGTACGCCTCTCGAGCATCCGCTGGCGCATGAACGGTTCCGTATCGGCTTCCGATCTCGGCAACCTCATGACCTACGTCAACGGCACCTCGTATCCGACTACGCTCTCGTCTGACGGTCGCTACCTCACCTCGGTATTCCCGGGCGGTATCCTCATCCAGAAGGGCTACTCGGCTGATGTCTACCTCAAGGGTGACGTCGTCGGTTCCAACGCTTCAGGCCGCATTGCCGAGTTCGATATCGACAAGGCGTCTGACATCTATGTTGTTGGCCAGACCTATGGCTACGGCATAATCCCGACTGCTAACAGCTTCAACGGCGCGACTGTAAGTGCCTCGGCCACTCACGGCTCTGGCTTCTACGGCTCGGCTGGTGTTTCTGCGCAGCCGTTCTTCCAGGGTTCTACGGTTAGCATCCAGGGCGGCACGGTGACTACTATCACCAATGCTTCCAGCGTTGCTTCCCAGAACATCGCGATCAACGTTCCGAACCAGGTTCTCGGCGGATTCACTACGAACTTCGTTGGCGAGCCGGTCTCGGTTCAGAACATGATCTTCCAGGTTGCGACTACCTCGGGTGAACTCGGTCGCTTGACCAGCGTCTCGATCGTCGACAGCAACGGCAGTGTCGTTGCAGGTCCGGTCGATGAGGATGGTTCCGGCAACCTCACCTTCGGTAACACCGTTACCTTCCCGGTTGGCTCAGGGACGTATACCCTCAAGGGTACCGTCGCTAACAACGCCAACAACGGCGATACGTACAACATCACTACTACACCGAGCTCTAATTGGACCAATGTTACAGGTCAGTCGACCGGCAACACTGTTAACCTCACGGGCGCGGGCCAGATCCGCATGAACACGATGACGGTGCGCGGTGCGACCCTCTCGGTCAGCATCTCGGCAACACCGGCAGCGCAGTCCATTGTGGCGGGCGGTCAAAACACTGTCCTTGCCAATGTGCAGCTTGATGCTTCACAGTCCGGCGAGAACATCCGCCTCAACTCGCTCCCGCTGTACCTCGGCGTACAGAATGCGTCTCCGTCTGTAACAGTTGGTAACACAACTACCAACCTCACTGCTTGCTCGCTCTGGACTCCGGCTTCCGGCGTCATGGTGAACGGCAGCAACGTTACTGCGGCAACGCAGCTCAACTATGGTTCTAACATCGTCAATGCGCCGTATGCGGCTGCAACGACTTCAAACGATGTTCCGAACGGCGGCACGGCAACCACCTTCAACTTCAACAACTCGCTTGTTATTCCGAAGGGCACTGTCGCAACGCTCCAGCTCACATGCAACGTGTCGTCCGGCGTATCCGGCAACTACACATGGGGTATTATCTCGGGCGCTTCAATCACAGCGACCGGCAATACCTCTAACAACACAGTCGGCCCGACTACTGGCACTGCAGGTCTGACGATCACCACCACTTCGGCTGGTACGCAGACTGTCTCAGGCACTGGTAGCCTCGCGGTCACTGCTGACACTGCTACGTCTCCGTCCTACGCTATCGCGGCAGGCGGCACGAACGGTGTCACCATGGGCGTCATCAAGTTCCGCGCTTCGAACGAGTCGGTTAACCTCACTAAGGTTGGCTTGGTTCTGACGAGCGGTACCCCGGCGTCTATCGGCACGGTCTACCTCTACAACGGTTCGACTCAGGTCGGCACAGCTACCTTCACGGGTAACTCTGGCGGCGCTATCGCAACCTCGACGCTCAATACGCAGGTTACCCTTCCGGCGAATACCGACTTCGACCTCACGGTCAAGGCCGACCTCGCTCAGATTGGTACCGGCCAGCCGGGTGTTGACGGTGCGAAAGTCACGATCGATGCTTCCAGCGCACAGGGCACTGGCGTATCCTCAGGTCAGCCTATCAATGTCGGTGCATCCACCGGTGTTGCTGGCGTGACGATCTACAAGTCGTTCCCGACCGTTACTCTTGATACTCCGAACACATCAAATAACCCTGGTGGTATCACGGGCGACGGCCAGCTGATCCGCTTCCACGTCACGGCGAATAGCGCTGGGTCGCTCGGCGTACAGCAGTTCGTCTTCACCATCGCTTCCTCGACCAGCGTCGTAGTCAGCAACCCTGTACTCTATGCGTATAGCGACTCGGGTTACTCGACTCCGGCTCCGGGTACTGCAAGCGGCGGTATCGCAGCTTCGGGCGGCCAGGTTACCTTTACGGCTCCGGGCAACGTCGCTACAACGACATTGACCACGCCGCTCCAGGTCTCCGCAGGTCAATCGGTCTACTTCCTCCTGAAGGGCACGGTTACCTACAACGGCAGCCAGTCGAACTACAACATCAATACGACGTTGAAGGGCGACTCCGGCACGGTCTCGTCTATGTCGACCGCTACGGCGCTCGATCTCACCAACGCCTTCGTCTGGTCTCCTAACGCCACAGGTACTGTTACCTCGCTTGGCGCGAATGACTACACGACCGGCAGCGGTGTTGTCGGCCTCCCGTCGATCGGCATCAGCCAGAACCGCACTCAATAATCCTCTCCTAGGATTAGCTTCTCTAGGG
>CAZLHN010000057.1:0-633 GCA_964559665.1 uncultured Candidatus Saccharibacteria bacterium | reverse complement strand
GGGATTGATTCCCGAACAGATGCAGCAAAAGCCCCCTCGAAAGAGGGGGCTTTTGCGTTTCTAAATCGAGAGTACACTTGAGGGTATGGCATG
The DNA here is from genome assembly GCA_964559665.1 of uncultured Candidatus Saccharibacteria bacterium. GTDB lineage: Bacteria > Patescibacteriota > Minisyncoccia > Phycocordibacterales > SBAW01 > GWA1-54-10. The sequence continues at coordinate 540 of CAZLHN010000057.1, read as the reverse complement.
GTCATCGCGCACTATTGTTGCTTGCGTTATTGCGGGTATTCTTATCGCCCTCGCCGGCTTTGGCTCCGGCTGGTGGGCAAGGGGACACTCCGCGCCCACGACATCCTCGGCTCAGGCGCTCAGGCTCGGCGGATACCAGTTCGTTGATCCGCTCTTGGTGTGCAACGTCAATAACCCCTCGACCGTCCAGGAAGATCCGGCGCTCGCGGGCGCGATAAGGTCCGTCATAGATGCGCACACGAAAGTGGGCGACATCAGCAAGGCGTCGGTGTACTTTGCCGACCTCACAACCGGCAAGTGGGCCGATGTAAACCCCGATGGCAAATTTTACCCCTCAAGCCTGGGCAAAATTCCCATCATGATGGCCTACTATCAGCTCAATGAGAGCTCGCCGGGGGCGCTTGAGAAGCGCATCTTCTATCCAACCGGCGGGACCGATCTCAATCTGATGCAGGACATCACGCCGGAGAGGGCCATCGTTCCAGGGCAGTCCTACACCGTCGAGGATCTCATCGAGTACATGATCAAGTACTCCGACAA
>CAZLHN010000056.1:0-4615 GCA_964559665.1 uncultured Candidatus Saccharibacteria bacterium | reverse complement strand
CTGGTGCAATAAACTTACTGGTAACGTTCGCACTTACGCTTTATGCGTTCATTCTGGCGCACCCTCTCAAGGCCGGTATATATCCCACTCGCCGATCGGGCCGAGGATACCTACCGCGCGCTCTCGGCGACCTCGCGGGCATTCTTTCTTTTTCTGGCGGCAGTACTTATCGTGAGCGCCGTGGGCCTGCTTTACTTGCTTAATAACTCGCTTCTGACCCCGGTGCCGGGTTACGGCGGCAGCTTGTCCGAAGGCATCGTCGGCTCGCCGCGGTTCATCAACCCGGTCCTCGCGACCTCAGACGCAGACCACGACCTTTCTATACTTGTATACTCGGGCTTGCTTCGCGCGACACCCGAGGGCGAGTACGTGCCCGACCTGGCGCAAAGTTATACGGTCTCTACCGATGGCACGGTGTATACATTCATACTCCGGCCCGACGCGACATTTCACGACGGGACCAAAGTGACCGCCGACGACGTGGTCTTCACGATCGGCAAGACGCAGGACGCCGCGCTCAAGAGCCCGCTCAAAGCAAACTGGGACGGCGTCGTAGTCGAAGCGGTGGACCCCTCGACCGTGCGCTTTACGCTCAAGAGCGCGTACGCGCCTTTTATAGAAAACCTCACGATGGGCATACTCCCCAAACACTTGTGGCAGAACGTGAGCGACGAGGAGTTCCCCTTCAGCGACCTCAACACGAGCCCGGTAGGTTCGGGGCCGTTCAAGGTGGGTTCCATCTCGCGTACGCCGTCGGGCATCCCCTCTTCCTACAAGCTCGAGGCGTTCTCCAAGTACACGCTCGGCGCGCCCTTCCTCTCGTCTATCGTGCTCAAGTTCTACCAGAGCGAGCAGGCGCTCGCCGACGCCCTCAAGAACGGCGACGTAGACGCTGCAAGCGGCCTCTCGCCGGCAATGCTCGCCGACATACCGGGCAAAAACATCGAGCGCTCCTCGCTCAACCGGGTCTTCGGCGTCTTCTTTAACCAGAATCAATCAGAAGTGCTGCGCGACCACGACGTGCGCGAGGCGCTCGCGGACTCTGTCGACCAGAACAAACTGGTAGAGCAGGTCTTAGGCGGCTACGGGACGCCACTGAGCGGCCCCGTGCCGCCGCAGATACTTGCAAGCCTGGGCGGCGCCACGAGCACGAGCGATATGGAGCCGCAGGCCACCACGACCGACCTGGCGCTCGCCGCGCAGAAAAAACTTATCGCGGAGGGCTGGGCGCTCGGCAGCGACGGCGTGCTCAGCAAAACAACCGGCAAGGGCAAGGACGCCAAAACGATTACGCTCTCCTTCTCGCTCTCGACAGGCAACGTGCCCGAGCTCAGAGCCGCGGCCGACTATCTGCGCCGCCAGTGGGCCGAGATGGGCGCGAGCGTCGACGTGAAAGTGTTCGATCAGGGCGACCTTTCGCAGAATGTCATCCGCCCGCGCAAGTACGACGCGCTCCTCTTCGGCGAGGTGGTGGGCCGCGAGCTTGATCTCTTCGCATTTTGGGACTCAAGCCAGCGGAACGACCCAGGCCTTAATGTCGCGTTGTATGCCAACTCGGCGGCAGACAAGGACTTGGAGGCCCTGCGCACCACCGGCGACGACACCAAACGCGAGAGCCTCTACAACGACTTTTTGGGCGAGCTCAACAAGGACATTCCGGCCGTATTTCTCTATGCGCCCGATTTCGTGTATAGTATCCCTAAAGACATTCAGGGCCTCGATCTCGGTTTCATCAGCACGCCGAGCGATCGTTTTCTCTCCGCGCCGAACTGGCACCGCGAGACCGACTATGTGTGGCCTATCTTCGGACGATAACGGTAATTATCGGCTGAAGATAAATTAAAAAGAACAAGCAATTTATAGATTATTTAGATAGTTATGGAAGAACACACAAAACAGCCGGCCCCCAAAGCGGGAGCCGGACACAACAGGCCTCCGCGCCAGGGCGGCGGCAAGGGCCGCAGACCGTTCGGGGCAAAAGCAGGCGGCGGCTTCGGCGGCCGCGGAGGGCGCGGTGGCAGGCCACGCCAGGGCGGCCCCCGCCCGCATCAGGTACACCCCGTGCGCGAGATCCACGCGGGGCAAATCGGCGTGGGGCCCAACGGAGCGGCCGAGGATAAGATCCCGCCGCTTGAGCCGGGTAACATTCGCATCATCCCGCTGGGAGGTGTCGAGGAGATCGGCCGCAATATGACCGCGATGGAATTCGGCGACGATATTATTATTGTCGACTGCGGGTTCCAGTTCCGCGAGGACGACACGCCGGGCATCGACTACATCTTGCCCAACACAAAGTATCTCGAGGATCATCAGGACAAGATCCGCGGCATGTTTATCACGCACGGACACCTCGACCACATAGGCGGCATCCCCTATATCATTGACCGCATCGGCTACCCGCCGATCTACACCCGCACGCTCACCGCAGTGATGATAAAGAAGCGCCAGGAGGAATTCCCCAACCTCAAGCCGCTTGATATCCACGAGGTGGAGAAAGAAGACACCATCCGCGCGGGCAATTTGCGCGTGAAGTTCTTCGCCGTGTCGCACACCATCCCCGACGCGATGGGCATCATCATCGAGACGCCGTATGGCCTCGTGGTATTCACCGGCGATCTACGATTGGACCACGTCGACGGCATCCCTTCGGAAAAGGAAGAGAAGGAATTCGCCTACTTTAAGGACAAGAAGGTGCTCTTTTTGGCCGCCGACTCCACCAACGCCGACAAGCCGGGCTTCTCGCTCCCCGAGCGCATCGTCCAGAAGAACCTCGACGACATCATCACCAATACAAAATCGCGTCTTATCATCGGCACATTCTCCAGCCAGCTTGAGCGCATCATGCGCATGCTTGAGTGCGCCGAGCGCACCGGCCGCAAAGTGCTTGTCGAAGGCCGCTCAATGAAGGTCAATATCGAGATCGTGAAGCACCTCGGCATGCTCAAGGTGGATGAAAAGACATTTATAGATGCAGCACAGCTCGAAGGCCTCCCCGACAGCAAGGTGATGATCCTGGCGACCGGCGCTCAGGGCGACGAGTTTGCCGCGCTCATGCGCGTGGCACAAAAGACGCACAAATATGTGAAGATCAAACCGGGCGACACCGTGGTACTCTCATCGTCGGTCGTGCCGGGCAACGAGCGCGCGGTACAAAAACTCAAGGACAATCTGTCTCGCCAGGGCGCTCGCATAATCGACAGGCAGATCATGGACGTGCACGCCTCGGGCCACGCCAACCGCGACGAGACCTTCTGGATACATTCGAAGATTAATCCGCGCTTCTTTATGCCGCTGCACGGCTACCATTACATGCTTAGAGTGCACGCCGACATCGCCAAGGCCTGCGGCCGAAGCGAGGACGAGGTGGTCATCCCCGATAACGGCTCGGTCATCGAGATCCGCGAGGAAGGCCAGAAGATAGTAAAGCTCAAGGAGATGGCACCCAATGGCCTGCGCCTAGTGGACGGCTTTTCGATCGGCGATATCCAGGAAGTGGTCATTCGCGACCGCACGGTGCTTGCACAGGAAGGCATGTTCGTGATCATCGCCACGGTCAACCCCAAGAACGGCCACTTGCGCAAATCCCCCGATATCATTTCCCGCGGGTTCGTGTATCTGCGCGAAAGCCAAGACCTGCTCCAGCAGGCGCGCATGATCGTCAAGAAAACGATCGAGGATACGACCCGCAACCAGCAGCCGGTCAACTTCGACTTCGTCAAAAATAACGTAACCGACGCGGTAGCCAAATTCCTCTTCGAAAAAACAAACAAAAGGCCGATAGTGATTCCGGTTGTGCTGGGAGTCTAGTCTGCGATATAAATCTTTTTGTTTTTTAGTCTGATCAGGCCCTCTTTGGCAAGGACCGCCACTATTGGTACTAAGTCTTTAGAGCTGCGGCCGGTTATATCTATAAGCTCGTCAAAGGTGAGCGGCTTCTCAAGCGCTGAACGCAAGATCGCTCCGCGCAGCTGCCTATACGAGCCTTCGAATCTGCTCTGCTTAGTGTAATGCTTGCTGCGCGCATTTAACTTGATACCCTTCTGCTTTAAGTAGGAGCCGTAGTCCATCAAGGCCGCATAAAAATCCCGCGGCTGCATCTTTGATTGTTTTAATGCTTTCTCAATGAGCGGCAAAAGCTCTATATCGGTCACAAGAATATTCGAACGGCGCCTGAAGAGGTAGTGGATAAAAACCGTGCGGATATTCGTTTCGATAAAAACAGTAGGCTTATTGCGGGCGAAGGCCTCCACTGCGGCGGCTGTATAGGGCCCCACGCCGGGAAGCTTCCCTCCTGTCCAACCATCGGTCGCGATTATCTTTGCCGCTTGGTGCAGGAACTTGGCGCGGCGGTTGTAGCCCAGGCCGCTCCAGAGCTTTAACACATCAGAGAGTTTAGCTTTTGCCAGCTTTTGCGGTGTTGGGAACTTTTTTAAAAACGCTTCGTACTTTGGGATCACACGCAACGCCTGCGTCTGCTGGAGCATGACCTCTGACACCAAAATCTTGTACGGGTCGTTAGTGTGCCGCCAAGGTAAGTCGCGCTTTTGCGTCTTATAAAAACTCTTGAGATTGCGCAAAAGCTTTGGCATACGGGTATGGTAACAAAAAATCCCCC
>CAZLHN010000055.1:0-4677 GCA_964559665.1 uncultured Candidatus Saccharibacteria bacterium | reverse complement strand
CCTGCGCGCGCGTACTCAAAGGGCACAAGCAAGGCGTACTAATAGGAATTACTACAGCGATGGTCGCGTCTACGTTGGGCACAAAGGCTCGCGGAGCCTACAGCCCTATCAAATTCGCAATACAGGGCATGCTCGTTGCGCTTAAAGAGGAACTCGCTTCCGATCATGTTCGCGTATATTCGGTTGCGCCCAGTTTTATGCCCGGAGGATTTAATAAAGATATGCCAAAGGCCTTCGTTGATATGATACGTGAAGCAAGTCCAACAAAAACACTTATAGAAGCTCCCGATGTGGCGCGCGCGGTATCATTTTTGTGCTCCGACGAAGGGCAACGGGTTAATGACCTGACCTTGCTTATAGGGCCCGAATCAGGCACCTTGTAGGCATGCTATTCAACTCCCTCCAATTTTTGGTCTTTTTCGCGGCGCTTTTCTTCGCATACTACGCGATACCTAACCGGTATCGCTCGTATCTACTTTTGGTAGCAAGCTGCTACTTTTATATGGCGTTCGTGCCGGCATATATCCTGATCCTCTTTTCCCTCATAACGGTGGATTATTTTCTCGGGCTCCGGATAGCAGGGGCCGAAGGGTCGGCACGGAAGCTCCTGCTCACGGCAAGCATCGTGGCGAACTTGGGCGCGCTGTTCTTTTTTAAATACTTCAACTTTTTCAATCAAAATGTTGCTTACCTAGCGCATGTCATCCACTGGAACTACTCGCCCTTTTTGTTGGATATTATTTTGCCGCTTGGACTCTCGTTCCATGTCTTTCAGAGTCTTAGCTATGTCGTAGAGGTCTATCGCCGCAAACAAGTGCCGGAGCGTAATTATCTTGTATACGCTCTCTACGTGATGTTCTTCCCGCAGCTGGTGGCCGGCCCCATAGAGCGGCCGCAGCATATGCTGCACCAATTCCACGAGCAGCACGACTTTGACTCGGTGCGGATACGTAAGGGACTCGAGATTATGCTCTGGGGCTTCTTCAAGAAGCTGGTCATCGCTGACAATACTGCTCTTGTGGTCAATCATGTGTATGCAAATCTTGCAGACTCGACCGGGACCATGGTGCTCATTGCGGCGACACTCTTCGTCTATCAGCTCTACTGCGACTTTTCGGGATATTCCGATATAGCAGTCGGATCTGCGATGGTGTTTGGCTACGACTTAATGTGGAATTTCGACCGGCCGTACTCGTCTCGTTCTATTGCCGAGTTCTGGCGGCGATGGCATATCTCACTCTCGACATGGTTGCGCGACTATTTATACTATCCTCTTGTATTTGCAAAGAAACGGAAGTCAAAACTCTGGTTATATTTCAGTCTCTTCATTACCTTTGTGCTTATCGGACTTTGGCATGGGGCTAACTGGACGTATGTAGCGTTTGGGGCTATCCATGGGGGCTACATGGTCTTCGGCCAATGGACGCTCCCAGTGCGACAGCGCATAAAGAAGGCGATCGGGCTGGCGACCATTCCCATACTCGACCAAGTATGGCAGATAGGGGTTACGATGGTGCTGGTATTCATAAGCTTTATATTCTTCCGGGCTACAAGTCTCACGCAGGCGATTGCAGTATTTTATAAAATTGCAGCGGCGCCTTTTGAGCTGCCTTTTATTACCTTGAGCGGTTGGAAACAAATGCTCAAAGCGACGGGAATAGGCGTGGATGCAAGAACATTCTTGATCATCGTACTTGCAATTGTCTTTCTCGAGATAGTGCAATGGTGGCAGACGCGGCGGGGGACCTTCGCGCCTATCGAGGCCAAAAGCCGATCCGTGCGATGGGGATGGTATTACGCCTTAGTGTTCAGCATCCTCATCTTCGGCTACCTCGGCGCGCAGACATTCATCTACTTCCAATTCTGATATGAAACGCTTTTTACTCACCGCTGCACTATTTAGCATCCCTATTGTCGCCGCTTTCGTATTTCCTTTTGCGTTCTTCGCATTAACGCGAGAATTTGAGACACCATCGCAGGTGCTCGCTGTACAGCAGAACTCGAACGGTGCTATCTATCGCTCGGCATTTTACGATTACGACCGCCCGTATAAGACGCTTGGAGCTATCGAGAGCGATCCGCAAGTGCTTGTCCTTGGGACTTCGCGAGTATTACAGCTCCACGCAAGCCTTTTTAAAGATCCTTCCGACTTTTACAATGCCGGACGTGCTATCAGTAAGCCGAGCGAACTGCCGGTGTTCATAAATGCGCTTCCTTCCAACAGCAAAGTGCAGGTAATAGTCTTAGCGGTCGATCAAAATTTCCTTAGTTCGGCCTTTTCTTCTCCTGCGGAGCCTATTGTTCAGCCAACGCACTTAAGCATATTCGAGTTCTTCTTGGCACAAGGCTGGAAGACTGCTTGGCAGTATTACTTTCAGGGAAGGTTTTCTCTGTCAGGACTTATACAGCTTAATAAGACATCCCAAAATATTGGGCTCACCGCTCTTGTGGAAGGGGACGGCTTCCAAAAAGATGGCAGCGATGAGGAGTCAAATATTGCGGCGCAAAAGTCTCAGCGTTCTTCGCAGATCCAGGGAGCTCTTGATCTAATAACTCCCCAAGGTAGTGGATATTTCTTCGACTCGTCGCTTTCGCAGCAAGGACTCTCTTACATAGAGCAGTTCCTAGAACTTTGTCGCGCACGTAATATCAAAGTCATAGGTTTCCTGCCGCCTTATGCTACTGAGGTGTACCAAAAAATAGACTCGCTCCATAGTAGCTATGCAGACACTATGCAGGAGGAGCCGGTGGCTCTTAAAACGTTGTTCAATCAATATAACGATAGCTTTTATGATCTATCTAACCTCTCTACTTTTGGCTCATCCGATAACGAAATGATCGATTCGGCCCATCTCGACGAGCAGGGTTCTGCCCGCGAGCTGCAGTATCTGGCCAACCATGAAGCAGCCTTAAAGCCATATGTAGATATGACCGCGATAAAAAGCATCCTCTCGCAGACGAGCTCAATTTAACGTTTTTACGGCTCTGTGGATTACGCACTTGACCACTAATTATCGCGCTACGATAGAGGCAGAAGCGGGCTTTTAATTAGTAATTTTTATAAGGGTATGAAAGTACATTTCAAGATAAGACCTGAGCTTGTGCTGGGAGGATTGTTTGCGTTGACTCTCTTGCTCTATTCGACCTCTACTCATGCGGCGCTAAGCCAATCGATATCACTTAATGGTAGCTCTCAATATCTATCAATCTCGAATGCCGCCCAAACCGGGCTTGGATTTACTGGGAATAATACTGTAGAGGGATGGGTATATCTCACAAGTGCCCCGACAATGGGTCAGATGTTTGCATTGTTTGCCAAGTACGACGCTGCGGGAAGCCAACGCGGATATCTGTATACATATGAAAATAACGGAGGTACCATGCAAATTGTCGCGCGTATTTCTTCAAATGGCAGCTCAGTAAGTACGGGTTCTCTCAATGTAACAATTCCAACGAATACCTGGACGCATGTCGCGTTAGTGTATGACACAAGTGGCACAGTGAACGTTATAATAAACGGTACTAGCCAGGGTACTATCACCAGCTTGGCCAATTCTATATTCTCGAATACTGCAGATGTTACTGTCGGGTATCAACCGAACATAGGACCGGGATATTTCCCGGGGAACTTTTCTTTAGTGAGAGAGTGGAATACTAATCTGTCCGCCTCTACTATAAATGCCAATAAGTGCACGGTGTTTGGCTCGGCCCAGACAAACTTACAAGCCGAATGGAGTTTGGACGGTGTTTTAACAGATGCTTCGGGTAACGGGAATACGCTTACCAACAATGGTTCGGCCAGTTTTGCTTCAAGTATTCCACCTTGCCTTGCTGTACAGCTTGCAGTGCGCAAAACGAGCACGCAGACAATCTCGAATTCTTCGACCTTGCAAAATGATTCCCAGCTTACTGTATCTCTTGCGGCAAGTAAGACCTATATCGTTGACGGAGTAGTTTTTGCGGCTGCCACCACTACAAGTGCTACACCGGATATTATTCTTGGATTTACTGCTCCCTCCGGATCAGTACTGATTATTGGCGCTGGCGATGACATGCTCACGGCCTCAGGTTCGGCAAGCCCGCGTATAGCACTGCCGCCCGGTGCCGCTCTGCCCGTTTATATCCATGGCACCATCGTTACCAGTGGAACTAGCGGGGACTTGCAGCTCCAATGGGCTCAGTCTACAGCGAATTCTGCACCTACAAGCGTTCTTGCGGGTAGTTATCTCAAGGTGGAAGAAGTTCAGTAAGTTTTGGGGAAATGGTATGCTCACTCTGTCTATGGGTGAGCGCCTTTTCCTTATATTCCATGGGCGGTTTCCTGGCGAGAAGGCTGCAGGCCTCTTTGCCGCTTATAGCGCTTGGTCCTTTGCCGGCGCGGGCGCTCGGGTAACGCTCGTTGTACCGCGCCGACGCGGCGTCTCGCAGGACCCTTACGCATATTATGATTTGCCCAAGACATTCGAGGTGCGCTATGTTGCGACACTCGACCTCTTTGGTCTGGTGCCCAACTTTCTCGCGTTCTACATAAGCCTTGCAGTCTTTAGTATCAGCAGCTTTTGGTATCTGTGGCGCGCTGCGGGCAAAGGCGACATTATATATTCCAACGAAACGCTGCCGCTCCTCTTTGCAACCTATCGCTACGCGTGCACCGTCTACGAGCTGCACGACTTCCCT
>CAZLHN010000054.1:0-4931 GCA_964559665.1 uncultured Candidatus Saccharibacteria bacterium | reverse complement strand
ACGATGCCCATGAAGAGCGTCTGGAAGTACTGCGCGCCGATGCCGAGCTGCGAGAGCGCGACCGCAACCGCGAAGATCCAGATAGACCAGCGAGCGAGCGCCCCTGCAAAACCAGCCGAGCGGATGCCCGCAGCGCGCGCAGCGCCGGTGACGACGTTCTGTGCCAACTCCGCGATGACCGCGCCGATGAGCACGATCAAGACCGCCACGATGACCTCCGGCAAGAAGCCGATGACAACATCCTGGAGGAAGAGCGTGACCTGAGTCAACGCCAGCACCTGGAGCGCCCATACGAGGAACACGATGATAATGAACCACTTAACAAGCTCGCCCAGGAACGCGCCCGAGTCGAGGGTGTATCCTGCGCGTGAGACAACATCTCCGACGCCTGCCGAGCGCAACGCCTGATCAACTTTGATCGAGCGTATCGCCTGAGCGATGATGCGGCCGACGAACGCGCCAATAAACCATCCTATGACAAAGATGATAATGGCGAGTATCAGGCTCGGGATGAAATTGACGGTGCTGGCGAGCAAGTTAGAAAACGATTGCTGCCATATACCTGCCCATGTCTGTACGATCATATATTAAACTAACTGGTAATAACGAATAATTTGGTACACCCTCAATTGTAGCAACCCTGCCCCCGGACGCTAGTGCTCTTGTGGATAGCAACACTCACAGCCATGATGCGCAAACCTGCCATTTTTAGGCCTTATTCCAAGCCAATATCCAGCTTGTCAAAAATGATACGGTGCGGATAGTCCAGCACATCGCGCACCAGATGGTCACTCATGTTAAGTCGGTAGAAAAACTCGTTGGAGGAAAGCAGCGTGTAGCGGATCTCCTTGCCTATCTCGGACTCCAAGAGGCGGATGTTCTTGCGCAGCTTTTCGTCGTGTATGCGGTCACCGACGATAAGCAGATCGACGCCGCCGTCCCACTCCCCTACAAAGACGCCGCCGACCACGATGAGCTTGAGTATGCCGGTGCCGCGGACGCGCTCATACAGCTCGCCGGTGCGGGCCGGAGCGTTAAGGAGCAGGTTCTGGAGCGGGAGGAGATACGTAAAGTCGTCGTTGAGGGTATAGCGCGCGAGCCGCCCGCGTCCGCGGTTGACGAGGTCGATCTTGGTGAAAAGGGTTAGCTCCGCCTGGGCGTCGTGCAGGGGTACGCGGGCGCGGGCGGCCGCCTCTTGCGCGGTGAATGCTTGGTGCGGATTAAAGAGAAAGAGGCGCAGGAGCTTTACCCGGGCCTGGGTTCCGAAGAGTTTCGTGAGTATATCAGCCATACAGAATAATCAGAGTAGCCTGACCATTCTAGTCAAAAGCGAGCCAATAAGCAAAAGTGGATAAAAAAGCCGCCGACGCTTTTGGCGCCGGCGGTAATTGGTCAGGTTCTGTTTCTCTTTTTCCTTCTCGACCTCGGCTTCTTCGCCTTTGCTTGGTGCAGAGGCTCGGTTGCAGGCGGCGGAGCCGGATTGCGCGCCGCAAGGGTCTGCTTGGCTGCCCCTACCAGCTCATGCACCGGCAAGTACTTGCCCAGTGCCTTGGCAACGGTGCGGACCACACTGCGTGCTCCGGTTACTGCATCTACCCGATCAGTAATCACAGCAAGATCGGCCGTCTCCACCGGAGAAAGTTCCGTATCAGCTAAGAACCGGAGCAGCCGATCGTTCGGGTTATCGAAATGCTTCGGGTCAAGCGGAAACCTATACTCCAGCACCTGCCGGACGACATCCGCAGCCATTTTCTGCTCTTCCTTCGGCCAATCGCGCAGGACAGCGGCAAACTGCTTCTCGTCCTCCGCGCCCCTCGAAAAGAGCCATCCTTCCGCAATGTGCCAACATAACCTCGTTCTGGTCCTCCCGAAGGCCTCGATCGAGACTTTGGGCAGCACTTCCGCTGCCCAGCGGGCACCGACCGTTACGGAAACGGGAAAGCATTTTTGCTCGGGGTGGATGAAGTAGTAGGCTTCCTCCGCCTCGTCATGGCATAAGCTCGCCCACTCTGCGACCGCATCAGGATCGGTCTTGTTATAGCCGTTCTCGACAACATCGTGGAATTTCTTCCATACGATGCTCTTCTGAAGTGTAGTCCCTTCGTGCATAGCCGTAGCCATGACTAACCCTTCTGGAGCCGTAGCTCCTGTTAGTAAAGACCCGTAGGTCCTTTGGACCCTATGTCCGTTTCAGAAGATACTCTTGTTTATGTAAAAAAGAAAGCCGCCGACGCTTTGAGCGCCAGCGGGCTTGAGATCGTTATCTGCGGAGACCGAGCCTGCGAGGAACTCCCGCAAGAAAGACAAAGCCGTCGCACTCAGGCAAACCTCCGAGCTTTTCAAGCTCATCGGCCATATCGCCCAGGCTTAGCTCCGGCTCGCGCTTGGGCGGATCCGGGTTTGCCGCAAGCAGCGCCTGCTCATCTTCTGTGAGAGCTTCTCCGCGATCGCGCTTGGTCCTTGCGGCCATGAGCGCTTTGAATTCTACAACCGTAAGAGCCATGGGATCCTCCTTTGGCTAGCATCTGAGAAGATACTAGCACCAAAAACAAAAAATCCGGCTAATGCCGGATCTTCTGTTAATAACTTTTCAGATGATTTGCGCGAAGTCGAATATTACTTCAGCTCGACTTTGCCGCCGGCTGCCTCTACGGCTGCTTTGAGCTTGTCCGCATCCTCCTTCTTGAGGCCTTCCTTCAGCATGGTCGGAGCCGCGTCAACGAGGTCCTTCGCCTCCTTAAGGCCCAGGCCCAATGCATCTTTGACCGCCTTGATGACCTGCACCTTCTGAGCACCTGCATCAGTGAGCTGCGCGTTAAAGGAGGTCTTCTCCTCTGCCGCTGCACCGCCCGCTGCCGGGCCCGCTGCCGCGACCGCTGCTGCCGAGACGCCCCAATGAGCCTCAAGCGCCTTGACGAGCTCGTGGAGCTCGAGCACCGACATCTTCTCGACCGAGCTTACGAGGTCCTTGAACTTTGCCGGCATCGCGGAAGTTGCCTCCGGAGCCGCTGCTGTAGTTGTTTCGTCTGCCATATTAATTTAGTTAGTCCCCTGCTTCTTTGCCTGCTCGCTTATGACGATAGCAAAACGCTGAAGGGGTGAATTGATAAGTTGTACGAACTGGGCGCGCAGCACATCGACTCCCGGAATGGAAGCGATCGATATGATCTGCTCGCGGCCGACGAAGGCTCCGCCAAACACACCGCCCGCAAAGGCCAAGTGCTCGGGGAACTTCTTGACGAATACCGCCAGCTCGCGTGCCGGGGCAAGCTCGTCCTCGCCGTATGCGAGCGCTATCTCGCCCTCGAGCGCTGGGAGCGTTCCCTCAAACTTGCCCGTATTGAGGCCGATCTTAAGGAGCGACTTCTTGGCTACGGTGTAGCCCACGCCCTGGGCGCGCAGTGCGCGGCGCAGCTCGTTTACCTCGGCGACGGTGAGGCCCTTAAAGTTGGCGAAGACAAGTGTCTTGGCCTTCCGTACGGCGTCCGTCACTTTGGCGACTATTTCTTCTTTCTTTGCTCGTGTAATTGCCATTTTGTTTTGGGCAAATAAAATGCCCTCTACGGTTATAAGGGCTTTAAGAATCGACCTCTCGAGTAGGAATCCCTCGCGGGATATTAACGGCTTGCGCCTTCCTGCTGTCTTCGCGGCCCTTACTCAAGAGACTACTGCGGATGCGGCGCAGTGTCAACCCCGGCCGGCTGAGCCGGGGCCAGGGAGGCGGTGAAGGCCATCACGCCAAACGCGACCCCCAATATGACCAGGAACCCGAAGAAGAATCTATAGAACGTTTTTGTAAAATATCGGTTCATGCGTCGTCGTTAGCGGGTCTGCGCATTAAGCTGTGCCTGCATATTGAGCAGATCCTGGTTGCCGGGGTTTGCCTTGAGGCCCTGCGCGAGTATGTCCGCTGCCGCAGAGGTGCCGGCCTTGTATCCATAGACGGTATAAAGCATGTAGAGGTTGCGATACGCGTCGATATAATCGGGCTTTATCGAGATTACATTCTTGAGATCGACCTCGGCTTGCGGATAGTCCTTGATGAAGTTCGTATAGAGGTCAGCTAGGTTAGCGTACGCTATAAAGCTGACGAAGGTATTGGAGAGCGCGACCGACTCCCATATGGTAGCCGCGCCGCGGTAGTCGCCTGCGTTCTTTTTAGTTTGTCCTTGCGCAAGCAGAGCATACTCCTTGTCCGTGTCGGCCTGAGAAGCGCCGCCAGTAAGCGTCGAGTTTGTAACTACTACGGTGCCTCCTTTGATAGGCGCAGTGCTTTGTGTGGTGGTAGCAGTAGTCGTGGCGGCCGAGATCGTGCTCGTAGCCACTCCCTCTCCCGCCGGTGCAGGTACTGTAGAGTTGTGTACGACGAGTGCCAATATGGCCACTGCGGCTATCGCGACGACTGCGAGGACGATCCATGTGCGTGCGGTGTTTTGCATACCTATGATTCTACTACTGTACCGCCTTGTAGGCGATACCCGATATTTGGGCAATGATTCCCTCGAGCGTCGCGAGGCTCCCCGCACCGCGCGTCATCACGCATAGCAGATACGGATCCTTGCCGTACACAATCCCGCAGTCATGGAGCTCGTGCTCGGTAAGCACATTATTAGGTGCGATGCCGACGAGCCCCAGTTTGTGCGAGACAACCGTCGAACTTGCTACACCTGCCTGGATGCCCTGGGTAAAGCTGCTCATGCTCATAAGCTTGAGGGCTTGCTCCGAGTCGTCGCGCGTGAGATAGGTGGCATTGTAGAGCACGCGGAAGAGCGTCGAGATTTGGTGCGGCGTAATGAAGTCGAGGTTGAGGAGGTTCGGGTCCTCGTTGACTGGGATATTGAGGTCGGCGTAGACGCTGTTAAGCACTTCTTGGTTGATGTTGGTGTACAGAAGCTGTGTGGCATTGTTGTCGGAGTACTTGATCATGTACT
>CAZLHN010000053.1:0-5071 GCA_964559665.1 uncultured Candidatus Saccharibacteria bacterium | reverse complement strand
GTACTTCCTTATCTTGTGTATCCATCAACTAACAGCGCTTACGATAGTAACAAAAGGGCAAGAATATGTCAATTAAGCCCTCAGTAAGGCCTATTATTGGGTGCCGGCAACTACCTGTATTTTAGCCGGGTCGCTCGGGAAGCTCCCTTCCCAGAACGGCCGGACTTTTGCCTCCGCGCGCTGTATAGCGGGAGAGAACGACTCGATAATGCTCTCAAAGTCGCTCTTTTTCTTGCCCAACAGCGCCGTTTTGAGCGCGCCCGGATCGTACTGCCAGACCAAAGTCGGCGTACCCGATACGACTATCGGCATATCCTGCCCCGGCTGCGTCGTCGTTGCCGCTGCTATCGAGACCTGCGATACATCTGCGAATGCGACTGCCTCATTGTTGTATCCCTGCACATTCGAGCGAGCAAGCGCCGCCGCAAGCGCGCTAGCCTGCACTATCGAGCCCGACATCGTGGCCGATTGCGAGATGGTTGCTGTGCCCGTGCTACCCGGAGATTGCGCCAAGTCGCTGAAAGTTACCAGGAGCGTGCCGGGGATAGCCATATAGCCGGCAGGGATCTGCGACGAGAGCGCCGATTGCGCGGCTTGGGTCAGAGTCTGCTTGAGCGTGTCGCCTGCGGTCGAGAGGTCGGCGGGCGCAACCGCGGCCTCGGCTCCGACAAACCCTCCGGTAATGGCGTCAGCCTGGGCATAGACGGTCGTATATTTCGGGTCGCCTTGAAAGCCCGGAATCGTAAACTTGGTCTCGCCGCGGTTGTAGGAGTCTCCCGGCGAATCCGCGTATACCGTAATCGTGGCGGAGCCCGGCGTGATGCTGCCATCTGCGGCTTTGGTATCGCCGGGGATGGTTATCGAATCATGTATCCGATAGATCTTGCCGTCGGGAGCCTCAAAACGGGTATTGGCGATAAGGCGCTGGCTGTCCGGACCCGAGGCGTTATATATAGTGATGACTCCCGACGCGCTGCGCGAGACCTGCTTGATGCCGGACGCGTTGACGGTCGTGGTTGCCGAGCGGTTGATCGTCATGGTCTGATAGCCGAGTTCGGTTGAGGACGGGTTGAGCTTGGCCACGAGCGCGCCGGACGGCGTGATGGCTTGCTGGCGTGGATATACGGTAACCGTGGCTCCTGCAAAAAGGGTCGAAAGAAGCAGGCCCCCTATCGCGCATACCACCACGACTGCGGCGGCGATTATAAAAAACACTCTGCGGCTTTTGCCCGGTCGGCGGCGCATCATCGGGCGGGCCTCCCGCATCTCCATTGCGTCGACGGGCTCTTCTTCCATATCGATGACCGGCTCGTGCTTGCGGCCGCGGCTGGAGACGGGGATATTGCGTATTGAGCGGTCGGTAGGAGGGACCATGTCTCGCATAGATAGTTAGTATATACCACTAAACTTCGCATCGACAAATAATGCTTCGAGCATAAGCGGCAAGTCGGGCTTGGGCGCATGCGCGGCGATAAACGGCATCGCGTGCTGCGCTCGCATTGCGCGTACAGTGCTGCCTTCGGGGAATAGTTCCGCCAGCCGCGGCTCTTGCGACAGCGCACGCGCAAACCACTCCTCGGCCGGGTACGGCGCCATCACAAGCACGCTTTGCACGGGTGTATGCGCTACAAGCGGTTCCGCGGCGGAGGCAAACTCGCTCGCAAAGTGCGCTTGCGCTGCGGCAAGCGGCTCGTACGCCGGGCCATCGCTATCATGCGAGGCCAGGCTGATAAGCGAGCGCGCCTCCGCAGCGGATATCCCCGCATGCGACGTAAGGGTGCGCAGAATCGAATGGAGCCCCAGCGGCATAGTGGCGCGACCCACGAGTTTGCCGCCCGCCAACAGGAGGAGCTCGGTCACCTCGCCGTTTATAATGCATAACAGGGTCGGCGCTTCACCCGGAAACAGCGCTACGGCGCCGTGCGCTGCCGCAGTGCCGAACGGATGCATGCTTATGCGCTTGTCGCCGAGCGTCTCTTCTATCAACCCCTGCGTCAGACCCTCGATATGCGGCGCGTAATCGGCGGTGCCGCCTTCAAGATGCATCGCGGCCCACGGCGGCGAGAAGAACACAGCCGCACGATCTATAGAGCCGCTTGATGAAAGCGCCTCGTGCATGCGGATGCGCGCTGCGACTTCGCTCACGTGGTGCAGCGCGTCGCGCGAAGCCTTTTCGATCTCGCGGGACATGGTGCGCGTATCGAGTGTCGCAAGTATTGGCGTGCGGATGCGTGTCTCGGCAAAAAGCTTGGGCGCGTCGCCCCGCGAGAGCCGCGCGAGCGCGGCGCCGACGCTGCCGTTCTCGATATCGAGGATAGCGATAGTCTGCCCAGCATCCTTAGTGCGTTTCCCAAACAGCGACATGCACCTAGTATAGCGCAAAAAAGAAAGCGCCCGGCGAGCATGATACCGCCGGGCACTAGTCTGCACTTTCAAGAATAAACAACACCTGGCCATACTCGACTGGAGCGCCCTCGTCCGGACAACGCTTTTTGACGACGCCTTTTGCCGGAGAAAGTATCTCGTTGTCGAAGCCGAGCGCGTTCACAGAACAAAGAACTTGGCCTTTAAGCACCCGCTCTCCTATCTGCACGTACGGTTTGGTGCTTTTACTTGAGACAGAGTAGAACCACCCGACGTGCGTTGAAGTAACGGGAATTTCCGCGTTCTCGGTTTCGGCTTTTGGTACTTCTTCCGTTGCTGTAACAGAGGGAGCAGGCTCTTCTTCGGCTGGAAACCCGCTTAACTCCGCACCTTCGACCTCAAGGTCAAACAATGGCATGCCCGCACGTACCTCGCCCTTGTCTTGCACGCGGATAGCGCGTACAACCGCGCGGGTAGAGGCAGCCAGCAGGAACGCCCCGCCACCTTTTGCCCGAACTACATCCGCAATGCCGTGAAGCTCTGCTCCCCAGACGAGCGGGTTCATAAACTTCATCGCTTCGATGATGCACAGCGTATCGCCGGGCAAGATTTCCTTTCCGACTTCGACAAAAGGCGGGCTTTCCGGAGCCGGCGCGGCATAAAAAATGCCCGTCAGCTCCCGCGCCCGTATTTGTATCAGGACCATGAGCTTCTCCGTTAGCTGGAGTAACTTGTCTCAGCGAAGTATATAAGGAAGGAGGTTTTATTCAAGCATCGCAAAAAAGAAAGCGCCCGGTCGCATATTCGCGACCGGGCGCTAGAGCATCAGATGTTAATGCCGCGACGTTCAAGCCACGGAACGATCTTGAGCTGGAAGAATAAAGCTCCGAAGCCCACGACAACCAAACTTACTGGCCCAACGAAGTCGAGATACTTCATGATAAGATCCTCCTTCAACTATCACTACTCTAACACTGCCTTGATTCTGCGTACACCCGCAGAGACCGCTTCTTCTTTTACTATTTTGAATGTTCCAGATTGTGAGAGTTCGCCCGTGTGTTCTACGTGAGGCCCGCCGCAGAACTCTATCGAGAATGCATGGTCGAGTGGGCCTACTGAATACACAGACACGCGATCCGGATACTTCGCGCCGAACTCGTGTTCAGCACCGAGCTTCTCGGCTTCTTCCTTCGGCATCTCGGTGCGCACCACCTGTATATCCTCTTTAATCTTTTCATTCACGATCTTCTCCACCTCCTTTTTCTGCTCGTCAGTCATCTTGGCTCCCCAAGAAAAGTCGATGCGCAAACGTTCCTGCGTAATATTGGAGCCGCGCTGATGTACCTCGGGCCCGAGCACCTGCTGCAAAGCTTTAAGCAATAAGTGGTGCGCGGTATGGAGACGCGTCGTTTTCTCGGATGTGTCAGCTAAGCCGCCCTTGAACTTTTGCTCTGACCCGGCGCGAGAAAGATCCTGATGCTGCTTCAAAAGCTCTTTAAACCCCTCGGTGTCAATTTGCTTGATGCCCTTCTCCCCTGCCTCTTCTAAAATAAGTTCAAGCGGGAAACCGTAGGTGGTAACGAGCTGGAATGCATCTTGCGCCGATAGAGTGCCCTGCCCGATAAATCGTTCAAGCTCCTTCATCCCGCGCGCGAGTGTGGTACGAAACTGCTTTTCTTCGGCAATAATTACTTTTTGCGTTTCGGCAGCATTATCCGCGATCTCCGGATACTGTTCTTTATACATATCCGCAATAGGCTGTATCAGGGTGGCAAATAAATCGGACTGTATGCCGAGCGAGTCGGAGTATCGCACTGCGCGCCGTACCAAACGGCGAACGAAATATCCTTGGTCAGTATTGGATGGCTTTACTCCATCCGTAATGAGAAATATCGCGGCCTTCATATGGTCGGCAATGATTCGGAATGCTCGAGTCTCTTTAGGATTGCCACCGTATTTCTTACCTGAAGCTTTTTCAAGAAAATCTACTATTGGTGCATGATTTACCAGAATGATGTCCGGACTATTAGTCGCAGCCATCATGATGCGCTCAAGCCCGCCGCCAAAGTCCACGTTTTGCTTGGGGAGTAGTGCAAAGGAGCCGTCCTCCTTCTTTATATATTGCATAAAGACCGAGTTCCCTATCTCGAGGAACCGCCCGCAGTCGCAGTTAGGGTGACATTCTGGACCGAACTTCGTGTCGTGCTCCGTGCCGAAGTCGTAAAATACCTCCGAGTCCGGACCGCCCGGCTCACCCACGGGCATTTTGTCCGGAGTGCCGGCGCGCGACCACCAGTTCTTCTTTGCGTCGTAGTAGAATATCCGGCCGCCCTGCATGCCGACTTGGTAGCCGTTTTCTTCCGAGCCGATCTCTACTACCTTATTGTCGATGCCTTTTTCGCTAAAAAGTTTTTGCCAGATCTCGGCCGACTCAGTGTCGCGCGGAACGTTATTTTTCGGATCTCCGAGAAAAGCAGTCACATACAACTTTTGCGGATCAAGCCCGATCTCTTTTGTCAGAAATTCAAAGAACCATGGCAACTGCTCTTGTTTGAAATAATCGCCGAGGCTCCAATTGCCCAGCATTTCAAAAAAGGTTGTATGGCGGTTGTCGCCGACCTCCTCGATGTCGCCGGAGCGGAAGGCTTTCTGCGAGTCCACAAGCCGCGAGCCAGCTGGATGGTTCTTGCCTAAAAGGTAAGGAATA
>CAZLHN010000052.1:0-5209 GCA_964559665.1 uncultured Candidatus Saccharibacteria bacterium | reverse complement strand
GTTGTACGAAAGCGGCCCGGTTGCCGAGAGCGAGGTTGAGGCAAGGAGACCGAGGCTCGAGGTCGAAGTGACGCCAACCAAACCGTTCGTCGCCGAAAGGATTCCGTTGAGGGTGCCGAGTGTGAGGCTGCCAGTGATGCGCGAGTTGCCGCCGACGTACTCGTTGCCATTGACCTCGAGCTTGTTCGTCGGCGATGTCGTGCCGACGCCGAGGTTGCCGGCGGTGACGTACGTGTTGCCGCTGCCGTTCGGCGTGATCGAGATGCCGCCGTTGAGGTTGGAAGCGCTGATCGAGTTGCCGGCGACCGTGATGTTGCCCGCCGCCACGCCGCTGGGTATCGAGAGGGCGGAGAGATCCGAGGTGGTGATGCTTTTGCCGCCGGTGACATTGACGTTGTTCTTGATAAGCACCTGGCCGGTACCGGAAGGATTGAGTTCGAGATTTGCGGTGCCGGTCGTTTGGAGCACAAGGTTTTGGTTAACGCTCGAGGAGACGACGACGTTGTTCGAGCCGTCTGTATGGAGGACTTCCTGGCCGTTCACGTAGAGCGAGTCGGGGCCGAGGTAGAGCGTGTTGAAGGTAAGCCCCGGAGCGCCCAAGTTGTAGGTGTTAGTGACAGACGGCACGATGCTGCCGCTGACGCCGATGTTCCCGGCGAATGTTGAGGTACCGAGGCCCAGGACCGCGAGCGTGCCCGTGGTCGTGGCGCCGCCGTTTATCGTGAGGCCGCTTGTCTGCGTGCCGCCGCCGATCGTTGATGACGCGAGCGCGTAAAGCCCGGCGTTAAAGCCGATCAGCGTCGAGGTCGCGTTGGATGCCGAGAGGCCGAACGTGCTCGGCGTGAACGGGAACGCCGATGTCGAGGCGAGCAGCGCCAGGAGCGAGCTCGAGGAAACTTTGTTGTTGAAGGTGTTGAAGTCGGTCGAGGAAAGGTAGCCGTCGGTCGTCGTGCTCGATTGTCCGATCGAAAATACGCCGGTCGAGCTGTTGTACGAAAGCGGCGCGGTTGCGGAAAATGCGGTGAGCCCCGCGAACCCGAGGCTCGAGGTGGAGACCAGGCTGTAGGTGCCCGTGCCGTTGCCGAGCAAGAGCTGCCCGTAGGTCGGAGATGTAGAGGTGCCGGTGCCGCCGTTGCCGACGCCGAGCAAGCCGCCGAGAGTGAGCACGCCCGACGTGGTGATAGGGCCGCCCGTGAAGGTGAGCCCGGTCGTGCCGCCGCTTGCATTAACCGAGGTTACCGATCCGCCGCCGCTGCCGCCGAGGCCGAGCGTCGAGGTCGCAGCGTTGATCCATATCGTGCCGTTCCAGACAAGCACGTCGCCCTGCGCGCTGCCGCCGATATGCGGGATGGTCGTGGAGGAGTTTATAAAATAATTCGCCGAGGTGGTGGAGAATGCGCTCCCCTGGTTTTGCGCGAGGAAGTAAGAGGCCGATGAGGTGGAGAAGAAATTATTCTGCGTTTTCCAGTAATCGGCCGAGGTGGTGGAGAAGCCTGTCACGTTTTGCTGGGAGAGGAAATAGCTCGCCGAGGTGGTGGAGAACGCAAGGCCGAGCGACGAGAAGTACGAGGCCGAGGTGGTGGAGAAGAAGTTGTTCTGCGTCTTCCAGTAGTCCGCGGACGTGGTCGAGAAGCCGCTACCGCCCGTGCCCGCGATGCCGAGGCTTGAGGTGGCGACAAGATCGTAGCCGCCGTTTGCATTGCCCACGAGCACCTGGCCGTAGCCGGGCGCGGTCGAGGTGCCGGTGCCGCCGCTGGAGGTCGCAAGCACGCCCGAGAGCGTCAGCACGCCCGAGGTAGTGATGGCGCCGCCCGTGAAGGCGAGGCCGGTCGTGCCGCCGCTGGCATCGACCGAAGTCACGCTGCCGAAGCCCGCGCCGATGCCGATGCAGGTGCCGTTTATCGAGAAGCAGCCGCCCGTGAGGTCGATGCCGCCCGCAAAACTTGAAGTGGCATTCGAGGTGTTGTTGAGAGCGCCGGAAAGCGTGCCACCGGAGAGCGCGAGATATCCGTCGATGGTCGAGCCCGTGATTGTGGCACCCGAGATTGAAACGCCATTGAGATTATCGATGCGCTGCGTGAGCGCAATGTTGTTGACAGGGCCGCCCGACGAGTAGGGTCCCTGTTGCGTATTGAGGTTCGAGTAAATCTGACTCGTGATCGAATTCTGGAGTTCATTGAGTTTCGTGGTGAGCTCTTCCTCCGAAACTCCGGAGACGGTCTGCACGACGGTGCGCTCGATGACCGGATACGTTATGTTTTGCGCGACACCTTGCGCCGGCGCTTGCGGATGGGTCTGTGTTTGTGCGGGAGCGGCGGGAGTAGTCGTGGTCGCGCCAAGGATCGGCGCCGAACTCACGGCGACGCTGGGCGTCGATGTCGGCGCCGTGCTCGCATAGTCCGCGGTCGTCTTGCTGCCAAAGAGATACGCAAAGAGATCCGCGAACAAGTTCGACGTTATAGATCCCGACGGGCTTGGCGTGCCGACGCTCATCGGATGCGCGCCGAAGAAGGGCGAGTCTACCTGTGCAAATACAGCCGCAGTCTGGCCCGCAGAGTTTGCACCGTCCAAGATCCCGCTTTGTTGTACACCCGCTCCCGCAAACGCGACCGCCGCAAAAAGCAGCATGCCGCCCATTGCGAGGGCGGCATTACGGCCGGTGACAGAAGCGATGTAGGTTGTGAAGTTTGACGTTGGTAGGGATGGAATCTTTGCCGAGATTTTTTTCTCTACGGAAGGCAAGCCGTTTGCTTTGCGGTATGCCTCATTCTCCTCGCGTCGCAGGCGCGCAAGCCCGTCTGCGCGCTCCGCCTTGGCAACAACGCGATCTATCTCAAACGTGTGGATCGAACTTTCCTCCACATACCATGCCCCGGAAATCTGCGATCCGCGCAGCTTGCCCTCGCGCAGCAATTTGCCGATATAATCGGGCGCGCACGAAAGACGCTTGGCTGCTGCGCGCGCAGAAAGCATGGGCTCGCCCGTATTCGAGATAAATTTTTTGGCTGGTGTCATGCGAACGAAAAGACTTTAGTTTGCACAAATAGTTCGGCGCCCTGTATGTTTATATTTTAATCGAAAACCCATCTATATATGCGAATAAAAATGAATTTTGTGTGGATAAGAAAAGATTTTTTAGAAAAATATGAAAACAAAAATATCCTTACCTGCAGGGTTAAAAATCAGGTCGTACATTTTTATTTTAAAAAAGTGGACAAAATAAATATGAAAAAATAATTCGAAATTTACTGTTTTTTACAAGCGAGTTTTTATCTGTTTTTAGCCGAGACGAGAATCATTGCTGCATAATGTTATATCGTATGGTCGAGACGATATCTCGCCGAGATCTCGGCTAAAAGAGCTTACCTTATAAGCATGCTTGCGAGGATTTAGCCTGTATAAATTATTTTCTTATCTGAAGTCTAGCCGCTGCATATGCCGGTGGCATTAAAAAATCGCCCAATAGGGGCGATTTTAAGCATATTTGCTATTTTTTATAAGTGACGCCGGGTATCGCTATTTGCTGTTATTGGAGTGAATACCACACACTTGCCGTCTTCCCGGCCTCTATCAGCAGGTTGGAATTTACGACCACAGAACTCAGTGCAACTACTGCAAATGCGACTACTCCAAGCACCGCGATGCTAATAGCCGGCACAAGTATCCCGCTCGAGCCTTCTTTCGCGGCGTACTCTGTTATATATACTTCCTCGGGTCCGGCCGGTGTTTCTATGCGCACTGCTGCCGGTTTGCGCGCTTTTGTTTTTTTTACTTCTGGCAGCGCAGCAGCATCGTCATCTATGTATCGCAATCCAGCCTTGTTGCGCAACGCCACAAAGGAGGGGCGCGCGATGCGGACCGGAATGTGGATCAAATCGCGCACGTTGGACTGCTCAGACTCAATCGAGGATTCTTCTTTTTCTTCGGCCTCCTCGGCAACTTTTTCTTCTTCGACGGTTTGAATTTCTACAACTTCTGGAACTTCTTCGGCTTTGGGAGTTTGCGCAACTGCTACTATTTTTGCCGCCTCTAATATCTTTGCTGCAGCGACGATAACTTCAGCGCTCATCATCGATGCTCGCGCGGTTTCTTGCGCGGGGGTCGATGGTATGGCAACGGGAGTCTCTTCAACCGCCGCCTCCTGCGCCTCTGGCTCGGGAGTCTTCCCCACTACCATCGGTTCTTCCAGATGCATGGGCGCCTCCTTGCCAAAGTATTCGGCGAGCGATTTCTCTTCTACATACCAGGACCGGCCCACTTTCTGGCCGAGAATTTTTTTGCCGCGTATCAGCTGGCCGATATAGTCGGCATGGTATTTGTGCTCCTTCGCGGCAAGCCGAGTCGAGATATACCGCTTGCCCGAGATTTCCAGTTCATCCATATAGATACAGAATATACCCCCTGCCGAGACAAGCAAGGAGGCCTTCCAGGCGAGTGCCCTATTGGAGGAGTTTTACAAACACTTCGCGCAGGACCGCTGGGTTGCCCGAACCCTTTGTTTCCTTCATCCCCTGCCCTATCAAAAACTGGAGCGAGGCGGTCTTCCCCGATTTATACTCGGCCGCCACCTGTGGATAAGCCTCGATTATTTTAGATGCTACCGTTTCGAGCGCACCCGTGTCGCTCTGCTGTATATATTTTTTTGAAATCTCCGCGAGATCACCGCCATTGGCAAAAACTTCTGCAATAGCATCCTTAGTGCCACGAGAAGATATTTCTCCGTTTACAGTACGGACCAGTAAAGACGCAAGACCGGCGGGTGTAATATGCGCGAACCCCGCATCTCCGGATTTAGAAACAAGACCTGCGATATCGGAGGCGATATAGTTTGCGATCGATTTTGCGGCATCAGGCGCAAGCTTGGAAGCTTGTTCAAATAACACTCCGAAGCGCTCATCGGATACGAACATATCGGCATCTTCGGCCTTGAGGCCGAGCGAGATATATCGTTCGCGCTTAGCCAACGGCAGCTCGGGCAATTCCTTTTTCAAAGCTTCAGCCGAGAACTCGGGCAGCTCAGAAATTTTGAGCTTGGGGAGATCGGGGTCCGGGAAATACCGATAATCGTGAGATGACTCTTTTTTGCGCTGCGAGAAGGTCTCCTGTTTTGCCTCGTCCCAGCCGCGGGTCTCCTGCACAACCTGCTCTCCTTTATCCAAAAGTTTTGCTTGGCGCGCGGCCTCAAAAGCGATGGCGCGCTCAACGCTCA
>CAZLHN010000051.1:0-5256 GCA_964559665.1 uncultured Candidatus Saccharibacteria bacterium | reverse complement strand
TTGTTTGAGCTTCTTTTTGTTTCTAGTCAGACCCTTGCAACATACGAGGTCAAGGTGGGCCCAAAAGCTCCAGCTTCGGCTGGTTTCCCAGGGTTTTGGGCCCGCCTTGGCCTTGTTCGTTTTCATACTAGTACTCTTTTACATCTGCAACACGCTTTGACACGGCGTGTTTTTCATTCTCGAGGCACTTTTTTCTTATCCACAGGCCAAAAAGATGTACATCCCGGATAGGGGACTGTATACTGCATATGCACTACCGGTTGTCGGTGATGTGCATAACTGAATGAAGGGAAACCAGCCGTGGCGAAATTCGCCATTTTGGCTGTATGCCCATCTTTTTCGACACTTCAAAGAAAAGAAAGTTCTACTTCCGAGGCGGTACGGCCTTATTTTTCCTTTCTCTACTCGCGGCCGTATTGCTTTTTCTTTTTGGATTATCTTTTGCAACCTCGCGCCACGCGCCGATTCTCTATAGTTCGGCTGCGGAGCGCTATCACTACTACTACAGCGCCGCAAACGACAAGAAGGTTGCGCTCACGATAGACAACGGTCCGATTGATCCCGCGACGGACGAGTTTATTGCTGCGCTCAAACAGTATGACGCGCCCGCTACATTTTTTTATGTAGGTGAGAGCGCGTTGACCCGACCCGACCTGGTCAAAAAAACATCCGACGCCGGATTCGATGTCGAGAGCCACTCCTTTACCGCCTCGCAGGACGCGCACGGCTCGTACCGCCGGATGGCCTTCGAGCTCGATACAACGGGCTATTTGCTTGGCCAGATAACCGGCACAAGCCCCATGCTCTACCGCCCGCCCTATCAGCTGGGCATCGGTACCGATCCGACCATCAACCCTTATATCCCGCCGGCCGAGGACCTGTTGTGGTCGCTCAAGCTTGGGTACTTGCCGATAGGTGCCGACATCAACCCGCGCGACTGGCTGGCCACGACCACTCAAGACGTCGTCGCTAGCCTCGCCACTGCCCTTAGCGATACGCCCAACGGTCATATCATCGGGCTTCAGGAAAGCGCCACTACCGCAAAAGCGCTCCCAAGCATCATCGCGTACCTGCGCGGGCATGGCTACGATATTGTGCCGCTCTCGCAGCTGATCACCCCGCCCACCGCCGTGGCGCTCACCGCAACGCTCAAGCCCGCCGACACCGACGGCACAACGGGCGGTGATGTCTCGAGACTCCAGTGGTTCTTATATAAAGAAAAATACCTCGACCCGTATTCGCTTACCGGCGTCATGGATACCGACACCGTCGCTGCGGTCATAAACTTTCAGATGCGCAGCGGTATCCTCGACCGGCAGAATCCGGACCCGAGCGTTAGCGGTATTGTAGGTTCCACCACGCGGGCGGCTATTGCTGCCGTTGCCCTAAACGGCCCAGCAGACGGCTCTGCGGTCATGGCTAGTGCCGATCAAGCACCCTTACAGCTTGCAGGGGCCGCAGGTATCGCATTTTTGCGCGGCAGCTATATCCACGTGTTCCCCATAGTCGTGAAGGTGCTCATGAGCCTGACAATATTCTCGCTCGTGCTCGTGCTCGTGCGCTCGCTGGGGCTCCTCAGCCTCGTGGTCTGGGGCAACCTGCGCAAGAGGCAGCCCATGTCGCCCGCGTTCGAACTCGGCATAGTCGAGCCTCAGGCAGTTTCAGTACTCATCCCCGCGTACAACGAGGAGGAGAACATTGCCGCAACGGTCGAGAGCATCATCAGGAGCTCGTATCCCAAGCGCGAAATCATCGTGCTCGACGACGGCTCGACCGACGACACCTCGGGCGAGGTGCAGGCGGTCATCGACGCTTATCCGGCCGACGACGTCCGCATGCTCCGGCTCCAAAACGGCGGCAAGGCGCGCGCACTTAACGCGGGCATCGCCCAGGCCAAGCACGACATCATAGTGGTGCTCGACGCCGACGCGGTGCTCGAGAAGGACGCGCTCGGGCATTTCGTGAAGCACTTCGCCGACCCCAAGGTCGGCGCGGTCGCGGGCAAAGTGCGCACGACGGGCAGCTCCCGCGCGCTCGACATCTTCCAGACGCTCGAATACTCAATCGGCCAGAACATCGACAAGCGCGCATTCTCGCAGATCGGCGCGGTCGGCATCGTGCCCGGGCCCGCAGGCGCGTGGCGGCGCTCCACGATACTTGCGCTTGGCGGCTTTTCGACCGACACGCTCGTTGAGGACCAGGACCTGACTCTCACGGTATTGCGCTCGGGCAAGCGGGTGGTGTACGAGCCGGAAGCTATCGCTTATACCGAGACGCCGCACACGGTCCAGAACTTCCTTAAGCAGCGCTTCCGCTGGGTGTACGGCACCATGCAGTGCTTTTGGAAGCACAAAGGCGTAATGGTGGAGCGTCCCGGCAGCGTCATTACTCTCGTCGTGCTTCCCAATGTCCTCGTCTACAACATCTTACTGCCGCTTGCGTACCCGTTCACCGATGCGGCACTTTTGTTCGGCCTTATATTCGGCGAGCTCCATACGCTCGTTATTCCGTTCCTCCTGTTTACCCTCTTTGATATGTCCTACGCGCTATGGGGCGTATGGAAAGAGCCCGGCGCGTGGCGGCTCTTGGTTGCCGTGCCGCTCCAGCGCGTGGTGTATCGCCAGCTGCTGTACCTAAGCGTCATGCGCGGCGTCGTGCGGGCGTTTGAAGGCACGGGTTCCTCCTGGAACAAGTTCCGCAAAGTGGGGGAGACAAAGCGCTTCTATGTGTTTGATATGCTCGTGCCGGTGCCGTCGCTCACCTCCGCCGAGGTGTCGCATGCTGCAGCACCCGCGCTCAACCCCGCCGCACCAGGCGAGGCCATCATGTCACTGTCGAGTAAAAATATAGTATGATTGCAGACCGATTTTGGAGAATATTTTGGATATTGTTTGCCGCCGTCGCTCTCGGCGGCGTCACTATCGCGATATCGCT
Source organism: uncultured Candidatus Saccharibacteria bacterium (assembly GCA_964559665.1). Classification (GTDB taxonomy): domain Bacteria; phylum Patescibacteriota; class Minisyncoccia; order Phycocordibacterales; family SBAW01; genus GWA1-54-10. The sequence goes on along the minus strand of CAZLHN010000051.1, from coordinate 2,322 downwards.
GTTTTTGATGTACACGCAGCCGGGAGACCTGCTGGCCGCTGTTGGCGCATCCTTCGAAGCGGGGCATGATCCCTTCCAGAGCGGCACGCTCGGCAGCGTCGCAGAAGCTTTTTCTCTCAACGCAGGCTACTTATATCAGAACGGACTCCCAGTGCGGTTTAAAAGCTGGTCATGGTCGACCGCCGCCGACTGGCACTCCAGCGAGCAAAAGTACGCCGGCCCGTATGCTCTTAAGGCACAATTTTTACTCCCCGGCGGCAGCGTCGGTCTCAATGGCCCGGCAGTGGACATAAGCGACTACAAGTCGATCACGCTTGCTGTGCGGCCAGATGCGGCAGTCGATGATCTCTATCTCGACCTCTATGGCCCCGATGGCAATTCAATAGGCCGGCAATCGTTGGGCTGGTATGCCTCGACTTCGGCGCTTATACCAAACACATGGCAGACCGTAACGGTCCCGCTCACTAACTTTGTCGACGGCCCGGAGCATCCGCCCAAATCAATCTCGGGCTTTAGCGTCAGCAGCAAAAGCCCCGGCACCGCATACATAGACGAGGTCAGGCTTACCAAAGACGCGAGCCTAGGCGCCTTGTGGGTCCAGCCTCCCGAAGTTGTACCGCAGCCATTTAACCCGTTTGCCACTTCGTCGCCCGCATCGCTGCCGTACACGTTCTCGCCTTCTCCGGATTCGCTCTCGAAGTGGTTTACATACTTCGGCGTTTTCGCGCCGGGATCAAGCGGCGAGATGCAGATGGGCCCCGACGCCGCGCAAAAAACCACCGGCTCGATGACCATTTTCCGCGGCGGTCTCAACTGGAGCGACTATCGCGTTCAGACCGATATCGATTGGGGACAGGTAAGTGTGTTTTCGGTCCTGGTGCGTTTTCAAGACGATGGCAACTTTGCCTCCTGCGCCTACTCCCATTACGGCGACAGCGCGCAGATATATTTTGTCCATAGCGGCGAGTCGGACGCGGTTGCGCAGTCGCCCGGACTGCCTACCAAAGCCTATGAGCCTTGGCGGGACGTAAAGGTTGGCGCGGAGGTGCTGGGCAACAAAGTTTCTTGCCTTATTGATGGCCAGCCCGTACTATCGGCTGAGCTTCCGAGTCTGTCACCCACCGGCACGGCCGGATTTGAGACCTGGGACCCGAACCCTCTTGCCGCACCTCACACGCTGCACATGTTTGAGGTTTCTGCGGTGAGCAGGGAATAGGAAGTGCACAATTATCAAGGTATCAATTATTAAAAAATATATACGGTATGACAAAATATACTACAGCAGGGATAATGGGCGCGGTGCTTATGGCAAGCTTATTTTTTGTGGCCCATCCGGCCACGGCCGCGACTAACCTCGTCCAGAATGGCACTCTGGAAACCGCGATGGTGGGCAACGCGGGCCGCCCGCAAGGCTGGACCTCAAGCTACTGGGGAACTATCACGGGCAAGTTTACTTATCCGGTCGCTGGCAAAAGCGGCGGTAAGGCGGCGCAAACCCAGGTTACGAAATATACATCGGGCGATGCCAAGTGGTATTTTGATTACGTTCCGGTCACTGCTGGAGCCTCCTACCAATACAGCCAGGACTATAGTGCAACCGTCGCAACTAATGTGACCGCCGCCTACCTGATGAAGGACGGCACCTATACCTACATTTGGCTGGGCAATCCGGCCGCGACCAAGAGCGGCGCGTGGGCGACCTTTACGGCAAGCACCACGGCGCCCGTAAATGCTGTCTCTGTGAGCATCATGGATGCGCTTCAGTCCGTCGGCACGCTTACCGTCGACAATGTCTTAGTGGCCGCCAACGCGTCTACTCCGATACCGCCTCCTCCTCCGGCTCCCGTTGCAAAGCCCGTCATCTCCTCGTTTGTAGCGACTCCCGCGAGCATTCTTACAGGCTCGAGCACGATACTTAGCTGGAGCGTTTCCCAGGCCTCGAGCACCAGCATCAACCAAAACATCGGTGCAGTAACGGGCATGTCCAAATCGGTGAGTCCGACCTCGACCACCGAATATGTGCTAACCGCAACAAACCCCGGCGGTTCCTCCTACGCGACCACGACCGTCACTGTTACGACACCGCCGCCTCCACCACCGACGCCGACTACAACGCCGACCACTAACCTTATTCCAAACGGCAATCTCGAGACTGCGATGGCGGGCAATGCGGGCCGCCCGCAAGGCTGGACCTCCGACTACTGGGGCACGATGACCGGCAAATTTACCTATCCGGTCGCAGGCAAGAATGGCGGCAAGGCGGCGCAGGTGCAAGTCACTAAGTACACCTCGGGCGATGCCAAGTGGTACTTCGACCACGTC
>CAZLHN010000050.1:0-5284 GCA_964559665.1 uncultured Candidatus Saccharibacteria bacterium | reverse complement strand
CGTATATGAACCCAAGTGTGCCGATTTCAGTCGCTCACACTATTATATGGCTATATATAGAAAGCCTGCAAAAAAACCGTGTGGATAAGCAGCAAAAGGTTACTTTGCCAAAAACACACAAAAAGCCCAATTTGGGCTATCCCTGTGTTTTCCACCTACTCAAGGTATACCAAGGGGTATAAAAGGTCAATCAAGTAGATTAGGAAAAAGTAGGGGCTGGAAGGTATAGGCTCCATCGCCGCTCCCCCCTCCTTTCTATAAGGCCCTGGCGGACCAAAGTTGCCAGCTCCCGCTGTATCGTCTTTTCGCTGCAGCCGCGTACCACTCCCGCTACCTCCTTTATAGAAACACCCTTATTCTTCTTAACAAATTCAAGAATCAGGGACATCCTTTCTTCCTGTCCCTTTGGGCGACTGCGTGTGTCCTTTATTTGTCCTTTAGATTTGTCCTTTAGAGAAGCGCCCGGGCTTGTACGCTCGAGAAGACTGGATTGCGGCAATAGAGACCCTTCTCGTTGGGGCTCTTCGAGCATTTCCACCGCGAAGTCGCGAGAAGATATGAACGGCGAAGGACGGTTTTGAGCCATTACCTTTTTCGCTATAGATTCGTATTCCCCCGCCAAGACGGCCGTGTTTTCCTGCAAAATGTAGCCTTTGGTCGCGCTCAGGCGGACAAGAGAGAGGAGAGAAAAGATGTCCGCAAGCACGACTGCCGCTTCTACTTCTCCTGCTATAAAGTGGACAACTGTATGCGGCAAGCGGCCTGCCGCAGACAGCAGCTCTGCAAAATCCTCAGCGTCCTTGAACGAGGATTCTTGCGCCAAAAGGTTCAGCACGTGGGCGATCTTTTCCGACTTTAGATAACAAAAGTACCAATCGGCTCGTCCTTTAAAAAGGATTGATTTGAGGGATAATTCGTGAAAGTTTTTGTCTTGCTGTTCCATTTGTGTCTTATAGTTTGTCCTTTACATTTTTAAGAAAAGTTCCTGTCGATTAAGGACGTTTGCTTGTCTTTTAGAGTAGCGCGTTTTGCCCGAAGCGCAAGCGGCTCATGCACATGGTATTATTCCCCACATGGCGCGCAAAAACAGTAAGAGCAGCAACGCGATCGGAACTTCGCTCACTATCCCAAGCAAGACGAAACGCGCGATTATTACTGTCGTATTTGCAATCGTAGGCGTGCTCCTGGTATTGGCGCCCTTTAGCGGCGCGGGTCCGATCGGCGACCAGGCGTACGCACTCTTGAGGTCGCTTGTCGGCATCGGCTACTTTTTGCTGCCGGTGCTCTTTTTTGTACTGGCAGGCAATACCCTGCGCGAGCAGGAGGAAAACACATTCAGCATACTCAAGGGTATCGCGAGCGCGGTGTTTCTTTTGGCGGGGCTCGGGTTTGTGGCCATTGTCAGCCAGGATGGCGGATTGATCGGAGCGCAAATCGCCACGCCCCTGGTGCATCTGTTCGATATATATGCGTCACTCATCGTCCTTGGCGGCCTCTCGCTCATCTCGCTCCTGATACTTCTTGAGGGCAATATCCCGACTGCATCTGTTGTGCAGCTTGGAGGGATGCTGAAAGGCTTATTCGGTAAGAAGGAGCCTGCGCAGGAGCCTATGCTTGCCGAAGTCAGCGTCAACGGACAAAAGCTTCCCCCACCGTCTGAAGAGAAGGAAGAAGCAACATATGAAGAGGAACCCGTTATAGCAAAAGCTCCGATGCGCAATGCAGCACAGGAACGCGAGACAAGCGCCGCAGCGCTCCAGACACTGCTGGGCGAGTACCAGCCGCCTCCCCTATCGCTGCTCGAGCGCGACAAGGGCCGCCCGGGCGTCGGTGATATCAAGGGCAACGCCAATATCATCAAGCGCACGCTCGCCAACTTTGGTATCACGGTCGAGCTCGATGAGATCTCGATCGGCCCTTCGGTAACGCGATACGCCATCAAGCCGGCCGAAGGCGTGCGCCTGCAGAAGATAATCTCGCTCCAGACCAACCTTGAGCTGGCGCTCGCCGCACATCCGGTGCGCATTGAGGCGCCTATTCCGGGCAAGTCACTCGTTGGAATCGAGGTCCCGAATACCTCCAAGGTGACCGTGGGATTAGGCACGCTTCTGGAATCACCTGAGTTCGCGGAGTCGAGGAAGCCCTTACTGGTGGCGCTCGGGCGCGACATCGCGGGAGCCTCACACTTTGCAAACATCGCCAAGATGCCGCACGCGCTTATCGCGGGCGCGACCGGCTCGGGCAAGTCGGTGACTATCCACGCGGTCATCGCCTCGCTTCTGTTCCGCATCGGGCCCTCAAGGCTGCGGTTCCTTATGATCGACCCGAAGCGTGTGGAACTTACTCTATATAATCCGATCCCGCACCTGCTCTCTCCCGTTATCACCGATGCCAAGCGGGCTATCACCGCGCTGCGCTGGGCCGGCAAGGAAATGGAGCGGCGCTACAATATTTTGGAGGAGCATCGCGTCCGCGATATCGACTCGTATCATGAGAACGTGCTGGCCCCCGCGCTTGAGGAGCTGCGCAAAAAGGGCAAGCCCGACGAGGGCGAAAAGGTGCCCGAGGGCATGCCGTATATCGTGATAGTCATCGACGAGTTGGCCGATATCATGCAATCGTATCCTCGCGAACTCGAGGGAGCCATCGTGCGCCTGGCGCAGATGTCGCGGGCGGTGGGCATACATCTTATTGTCTCGACCCAGCGGCCGTCTGTAAACGTCATTACCGGATTGATCAAGGCAAACATTCCGGCCCGCTTGGCGCTCCAGGTGGCATCGCAGATAGACTCGCGCACAATCCTTGACCAGGGCGGAGCCGAAAAGCTGCTCGGCGCCGGCGACATGCTCTACTTATCCGGCGACATGGGCAAGCCGGTGCGCCTCCAGAGCGCATTTATCAGCGAAGGCGAGGTGAAAAAGGTGGTGGACTATATCGCCAAGCATAACGAGGCGGAGCTGCCGGTTGATATCGGCATGCCGGCGCCAAGCTCAAGCGGAGACTCGGTCGCCACGGGTGGCTTCAGCGGTGATGACGAGGAGATAGACGATGATATGTACGAGGCCGCGCGCGCGGCGGTGCTTGAGGCCGGCAAGGCGTCCACCTCGTACCTGCAGCGCAAACTGCGGGTCGGCTACGCGCGCGCGGCCCGGCTCATCGACATCCTCGAGGAGCGCGGCGTCATCGGCCCGGGCGACGGCGCCAAGCCGCGCGAGATCCTCGGACAATCCCAGGAACCTGCACCTCCCTCGACCGAAGAGGTATGAAAAAATTTATCTTCGTTCTTGCTGTCCTCCTGGTATTGGGATACGGATTCTTTGAGGCGCGCAAACTGATCGGCGGTCCAAGCATCACGCTCGATACTCCCTTGGACGGCAGCGCTACATCCTCGACCACGGTCGTCATTTCCGGCCTCGCTAGTAACATTTCCTTCCTTACGATAAACGATTCCCCTGCCTTTACCGACGAAGCCGGTCGGTTTTCTGAGCGGCTTTCGCCTCCGCCCGGATATGCTATATTCACCGTCGCGGCCACCGACCGCTTTGGGCGACGTACTTCTGCACAAGTTCACATTACTGTGTTAAATTATTGTTCCGTAAGCAGCACAGGTTGATTAGTAAAACTATTTTTATATATGGCATTCAAAGGAAAAGAAAAGAAGCCTGAGAAAACGATCGGATCAGCAAAGGACAACAGCGCTATAGAGGCAGCCATACGCGAGATAAAGACCAAGTTCGGCGACGAGGCTATCATGAAGCTCGGCGATAGCCCCAAGGTCGATATCGATGTCATCCCTTCGGGCTCGATTGGGCTTGATTGGGCGCTCGGCATTGGCGGCTACCCGCGGGGTCGCATCATCGAGATCTTCGGTCCGGAATCTTCCGGTAAGACTACCCTCTCGCTCCACGCCATAGCGCAGGCGCAGAAAAAGGGCGGCGTATGCGCGTTTATCGATGCCGAGCATGCGCTCGATCCCGAGTACGCAAAAAAGATCGGCGTTAAGATCGACGATCTCCTCCTTTCGCAGCCGGACAACGGCGAGCAAGCGCTCGAGATAGTCGAGGGGCTAGTGCGCAGCGGCAAAATAGACATCATCGTCGTTGACTCCGTCGCGGCGCTCACTCCCAAGGACGAGATCGAGGCGGACATGGGCTCCTATCAGGTCGGCAAGCAGGCGCGGCTCATGAGCCAGGCGCTGCGCAAGCTCACGGCCATCGTTGCCAAGAGCAAGACCATCGTTATTTTCATCAACCAAATCCGCATGCAGATCGGCGTCATGTTCGGCAACCCCGAGACAACCACCGGCGGCAAAGCGCTCAAGTTCTACACCTCGGTGCGACTCGACATTCGTAGGATTGCACAGATCAAAAAGGGCGAAGAGGTCGTTGGTGGCAGACACCGCGTAAAAGTGGTCAAGAACAAAGTCGCGGCGCCATTCCGCGTAACCGAGTTTGACCTTATGTACAACGAGGGTATCTCGACCGAGGGCGAGCTATTGGCGCTCGGCGAACGTTTGGGCATCATACAGAAGAGCGGCAGCTCCTATTCCTTTGGTGAGGAGAAGCTCGGCCGCGGCTACGACGCATCGCGCACATTCCTGCGCGAGAATAAAAAAGTAGCGGCCGAAGTCCTTAAAGCAATCCGCAAAGGCCTGGCGGAAAACGCATCAGGCAAAGCTTCCGGTCCCTCGTCCGAAGGATCGGACAGCAGCGACGAGTAGCGAGGTGGAGGCAAGTGTCGCCACAAAAAGCCCTAACTGTACGATAAGTTGCGTACCGACGATAGCCGCAATAGTAAACCCGATTATATTGGGCACTCCGCCGTGGGCAGACGTGGCGAAATTCTCCAACACGTGCGGTACTGACACAAAAAGAGAGATCGCTATCACAGAGATAGCTGCGTAGCACGTGAGCGCGAGCGGCGAGACAAGCTGGCGCACGCCGTAAATAATGGCAACGCTGCCCATGACCTGCTGTTCTATCCTGCTTTTGTGCTCAGTACTCATATATTTGTCGTTATCGCTTCGTAGACCTTTTTAAACTCCTTCTTTGCCCGGTGCACCCGCGTCTTTATCGCCCCGACCGAGACGCCTTCGGCTTGCGCCATTTCTTCTTGCGACTTGCCCTCGAGGAAAAAGCTCGTGAGCGCCCGGGCGAAAATCTCCGGCATGCGCGAGAGCACCGACGCAACTTCGTCCTCAAACCCACGCTTCTCAAACTGACGCAGGTTCTTATCCGGAATGAGCGCCCATATCTCTTCGTCGAGCTCCACCGTGCGCCCGCCC
>CAZLHN010000049.1:0-5385 GCA_964559665.1 uncultured Candidatus Saccharibacteria bacterium | reverse complement strand
TGGGTAGCTCAGTTGGTAGAGCATCTCCCTGAAGAGGAGGGGGTCGCCGGTTCGATCCCGGCCCCAAGCACCCTAGTCCACCGTCCTTAGTGCGACGATGTCGTTGTAGAAGGATTGGCGAGGTAGCCCTGCACCTTCTGCTGGAGCGTCTGTATCTGCCCAAAGGCCGACTGCGCATTCTCATAGAGGCCCTGTGCCTGCTGGAGACGCGGTACAACGTAGTAATACACGCCCCAGACCGAAGACCCAAAGCTCAGAACAACTATCAAAAACCAGAAAATACTTTTGATGCGGGCATTGCGGCGCATGCCATGGAGCATCTTGTTGTTCTCCTCGGCGAGGGTGATGCTCTGGCGCACCAGTTGCTTGAGCTCTTCTATCTGCTGCTGTTGCGGATCCATATAGGAAATACTATCACGAGTATGTTACATTTTTGGGGAGCCTGTGCATGACGCGCCTCGCCGCCATAGCTCAATGGATAGAGCAGTCCCGTCCTAAGGGAACGATGTGGGTTCGATTCCTGCTGGTGGCACCAAATACCCTATGCCTCGATGCCGAGCTTTTGCGCGATGCGGCCGCGCTCAAAGCCGACGGTGATGTCCCCGTCTATCACGATAACCGGCACGCCAAGCTGGCCGGTGAGCTGTATCATCTCCGCGCGCTTTGCGGCGTCCGAGGCGACGTCATAGGCGGTATACTCGATGCCCTTCTCGGCAAAGAAATCCTTCGCCATGTGGCAGAAGTGACAAGTAGGAGTGCTGTAGATCGTTACGTGCTTTTGCATAGTATTGTTGTTATTAAGCTTTTCTTCTATTATAGCATGGCTGTCAAGTTTTACTGAAAGCAGCTTTGCGGGATTAGTTCAGTGGCAGAACGAGTGCTTCCCAAGCATTAGGCGCGAGTCCGATTCTCGCATCCCGCACCATCGCACCGCTTTATAAGGTAGTCCGCAAAGATCCGGCCTACCGGCACGCCGGTATACTTGCCGAATATCGTAAAAGGGCCGATGTTTATCTCTCCGACCACGCTCTTGTTGCCTGAGACTAAAAGATCGACTCCGGCATACTCGGCGCCGATGGCACGCATGGCAGCGACCGCCATCTCTTTTTGAACCTGGCTCAGCTCTACCTTTTGCGCCCGCCCGCCGCTTGAGACATTAGAGGTGATATTTTTTGCGTTCACCCGTTTTACCGCCTCTGCGACCTCGCTTCCGATAACGGTGCACCGCAGGCTCGCAAAGCCCTCCGCGTCGTCGTTAAAGTACGGCTCCAGCATCATGCTGTCATAAACAAAATCTTTTGCGCGCAGCGCACGCCACTTTCCGTTTTGATACTCGAGCAGCTTGCCTTGCCCGCGTGTAATGAGTTTGACGCCGCGGCCAGCGCCCAGGTGCGGCGGCTTCAGCACGTACCACGTTCCGTCTTCAACCGCCGCAGCAAGTTCTTGCACGGAGTGCACGATCCGCTCGTCGAGCACCGGTATGCCGCGCTCGCGCAAAACCCGCTTGGTAGTTATTTTATTGTGCCCGATAGTCTGGGCCTTCGTGGAGTTTATAAAAGGGACGCACGCCTCCAGCCACTCTACATTCCGCCGGTATCTCGCTTTGTTGGAATAGAACATCGAGTCGTGCTGCACGACCAGCACAATGCTATTGCGCTCGCAAAAAGCTCTGGTGTCTGCGGCAGAGGTGAGCCGCAGCGACGGCAGCTGGATCGTAAGCGGCCGATACCGTCCGCTGCCGGCAATCGCCGCTACAAGTTCTTTGGCAAATGCCCTGTCCGAGGCGTTGAGCCAGTACATCCACCGCGGCATATAAAAAGCGATAGCCGGAAGCGTGGCTGTGGCCTTGTTCACCACCCTACTGTATCAAAATTACCAGACAAACAACGAGTGCAGCACGTGGACGAAGATATTTTCTTGCGGAGCGGGTTGTACGTCGGAGGTCGGCTGATTGCGCACTATCTCTATCTCGCCCTCGCCGGGCTTGGCAACGCCGAAGCGGTCGCGCATCTGCGCCTCGACGCCCTCCTGCGAGCCCAGCGCTGCAACCGAGGCGCTCACCCGCGACATGTCGCTCTGGAGCGACGCCAGCTGCACCTCGGCGTTGTGGCGCGCCGTCACCGCCTCGTTAAAAGTGCCGTACATATGCCAGGCGGAGGAGATAGCAACGCCCGCAAGCCCCACCAGCACGAGCATTCCTAGCAGCGCAAAGCCGAACTTGAGCGAGTGGTGGACCTTTGTATTGCGCTTTTTAAAATCGTGCATATATGCTACTCTTTTTGCATCACTTTATGTTTGGACTCTTCGGCAAAAACCGCGACCGCATAAGCAAGATATTCGCCTGGGTGGTTGGCATCGGCGTTATCGTCAGCATGCTACTCGCCTACTTCTCGCTTCTCTTCTAACACAGGAGGAGAACGAAAAAAGGACCTGTCGCGTCTGCGACATGTCCCCTGTGCTAGAGATAGTACACCCAAATTTGTGTATCCGCAAAAACCCGCGTCTGTGGATAACCGCCCATATCTGTGGTATTTTTTGCACAGAATCGTCACGCCACAACTCCGAAGGGAAGAACTGATGAAAAGCGTCAAAAAGTGGATCAGGCGGTATGAGGGTGCACTATTCCTCATTGGAGGCACTGTGCTGCCCTGGGGCCTGGCCTTTTGGGCCTATCCGCCGACGATGATCTTCTTTGCGGTCCTTGTCACCGCGGCCGTGCTGCTGGTCCTCGTGCTCTCGGGCATCAGCGGGCTCACGCGCATGCGGCGCGAGAAGCACAAAGAACACATGCTCGAGGGCATTGTCCCCCGCGGCTACGGCGTCTACCGCCTCAACTATCCCCGGCTTATATGAGCCGTACACAGCGCAGCAAGATCCGCCCCACAAAGGCGGATCTTTTTGTAAAAAACGCTTGCAATTGCTGGACAACTCGCTTACTTCCCCATCTGGTAGAGCTGGGCAGCCTCCGCGGCAGAAAGCGCGCGGTTGTAGATGCGGACTTCGTCAATGGAGCCGGGGAAATAGGGTGTCGGCGTACTGCCCGGGTATGTCCCTATCGAAAGGGCCTGCGAGCCATTGTTATCTGCGCCGGGCGTGGCGCCTACCCATGCCTGCGTGCCTTTGAGCACGCCGTCGACATAGAGGCGTCCGCCGCTTGAGTCGACTATAAACGTCGCCAGGTGCCACCTGCCATCATTGTAGCCGGCGGTGCTCAAGGTGCATCCCGTACTGTCATAGACAGAAGCGGTGTTGTTTTTGAAATACCACGCGCATAGATTACCGCCCGACATAAACAGCTGATAACCGTTGAGGCTTGATGATACATATTTATTGACGATGCCTACCGAGCCGGCGCCCGAGTACGTCGTCTTAAACCATGCTGAGACGGTAATAGGATAGAGGTTGAAACTGGAGCCAGGAGCGGAAACATAGCTTGAGGAGCCGTTAAACTGAAGTGCCTGGCCTAACTTCCCTGCTACTTTCATCGACGAAGTTGCGGCACCAGAAACATAGCCGTTGTTGCCGTTGCCCGATATGTCCTGGACCGTGGTCGTAATAGTTGAGCCGTCAAAAGGCCAATATCCCATTAATCCAGTGGCCAAAGTCGTGCCGTTTTGCAGAGTTGTCGCAGGCGCGACCTTCTCTCCCCCCTCTTGATAGAGCTGTTTTACCTCGGCCGCAGAGAGTACGCGGTTGTAAACGCGCACGTCGTCGATGGAACCGTTAAACCAATTGGTGCACGACGCCTCTATACCCATCGACAGAGGGACACTGTTGGTATCGCGAGCGCCGGTGGCCGTGCTGGTCGAGGTCAAGACCCCGTTCACATAGAGGGAAATGAGTGACCCGTCGTAGGTACCCGCCAAATGCACCCACTGATTGATAGGGAGTATGGTTGAAGAATTCGCCAGGTACCCTACTCCCCCGATATACACTATGAACGACGGGCCGCCAGTGCCTCCAAAGGAGACCTGCAATTTTTCATACATCTGCCAATTAATATTACTTCCGGTACAACCGCTTCGCGACGCGGCGACCGCATAGGTGCCGCTTGCGGACGAGACCGGCTTTACCCAAGCGGCAAAGCTCACGGTGCTCCCCGAATTGAGCGACGCGCTCGCGGCCACCGTTACCTTGCTGTTAGTGCCGTTGAATTGGAGTGCTTGACCCAGTTTTCCTGCGACTTTCATGCTTGACGTTGCCAAGCTGCCCGCAACATATCCATTATTTCCTTGCCCTGAGGAGTCCTGAATAGTCGTACCAATAGTCGAACCGTCGAACGTCCACCAGCCTACTAAGCCGTTTTTTAGGGTCGAGCCGTTGCTTAGAGTATTGGCCGAGGAGTTGTAGCGCGTGCCGGCCGTCTGGTTGTAGAGCGCTTTTGCTTCAGTGGCGCTGAGCGCGCGGTTGTACACGCGCACGTCATCGACCTTGCCCTTAAAGTAGTTGTCGGCAAAATCGCCCGAGTTGCCAAAGTGGAAGTTCCCCACGCCCGATGCCCCGGGCGTGCCGGTCCAGGTGGCGCTCCCTTGATCGACGCCGTTTACATACAAATGGATAGTGTATGTCGTGCCCGAGAGCGACCAGGTCATCGTTAGATACTGCCATGCATTGAGCGTGTCATTTTGGAGCGCAATGGCATCCGCCTCTCCAGGACCCGCAACATTGGGCTTAAACACCGCGCGCCACTTGCCCGGGCTGCCACCCCCACCATTGTCGATGAGTATGTAGCCGTCGGTCGAGGTATTTGGGTCAGTCTTCCAACCCGCAGGGCTTATCCAGTCTGCATAAGCGGTCGGGTATACCCACTCCGAGATGCTGCCGCTCGACGGCCACGGAGTGGACGCAACCACGTAGTTGTTTGCGGCACCAAAGGTAAGCGCTCCTCCCAATTTGCCGGTGGTCCATGTGGGGCTGCTCGTGAGCGTGCCATTGTGTGCGCCTACGCTGTGGTCGTGCGCGGTGCTCCCGCTGCGCTCGTCCAAGTTCCAATAGCCAATGAGCCCGAGGTTGTTCGCGGGTTTGATGATAGCCGCATGCGCGGCGGCCGTCCACGCAAAAGTCGCGTAAAAGATGATGGCGGCTATAACTATTTTTTGCCTTATTGAAATTGCCATGTTTGGAATATGCCCTTGAGCAGGTCGTCCAGCCGCTCGTACGTGGATATCTGATATAAGTTGCCCTTGAACACAAACCACACCTCGCGCGAAGTGCCGCCGAATGCGTCGTTGTTGCTCTTGAACGCCAGGCCCGTGTAATTGGGTCCGACCTCAAGCGGTTGTGGGTCGGTAATCTGCATGTCGGGCACATCCTGGAGTATCCGCACCTGCGTGAGCGTGTAGGAGCCGGTGGTATCCTCGTCAAATGGGCTTATGACGATCTGGA
>CAZLHN010000048.1:0-5425 GCA_964559665.1 uncultured Candidatus Saccharibacteria bacterium | reverse complement strand
GTGCGTCATCTCGTGGCCGATGACGGAGCCGATCCCCGCATAGTTGACCGCGTCGTCGGCCGTAAAGTCGAAGAAAGGCCATTGCAGTATCGCGGCGGGGAAGACGATCTCGTTCATGTTGGGGCTAAAATACGCGTTTACTGTATGCGGATTCATATGCCACTCTGTCCTATCGATAGGCCGGCCGAGCTTGCGCATCTCTCTTGCGTGTTCATACTCGCTTGAGCGCAATATATTGCCGAAGAAATCTCCGGGCACGATGACAAGGCCGCGATAGCCCTTTAGTTTTGTCGGATAGCCTATTTTGCGCCTCATCAGGCGCAGCTTTTGTGTCGCTTTGCGTTTTGTCGCGGCGCCCATCCAGTCGAGTTTGTTGATCCGCGACTCATAGACCGTAAACAGATCGCTCACCAGCGTATCCATCGCCTTTTTTGCCGCCTGGGGGAAATATGCTTGTACGTATAGCTGGCCAAGCGCCTCGCCCACGACCCCTACGGCCGCAAGCGCGCGGCGCCACATAGGCTTCATCTTTTTGGTGCCCGAGAGGGCAGTCCCAAAAAAGTTAAAGTTCTCCTTTACGAACGGCTCGGATAAAAGCGATGCTGCATCGTTGATGAGGTGCCACTCCAGATATATTTTCCACTCTTCAAGCGGGATACTATCTATAAGTTTGCTTACGGCTTTAAAAAAATCCGGCTGGCCGACGATGGTGGTATTGATACTCTTTGCACCCGTGAGCGCAAAGTACCGCCGCCAAGGAACGTTGGGCGCGAGTCGGGAGAGCTGCCGTATGGAATATTTATGATAAACCTTCTGTGCGTCGCGCGTGTCTTCCTTGCGCATTGAGGCTTGGGCGAGCACTGTCTCTATCTTCATCACTATCTCTACCGTGCGCTCGATCTGCGCCGCACTCAGCTTCGCGAGCTTTAAAAGCTTTTTAATATGCTCCTCATACGCGCCGCGTACCCGCTTGTATTCCGGGGTATCACCCAGATAATACTCGCGGTCGGGGAGCCCGAGCCCTCCCTGCCACAGATGGAGCATGTACTTGGTGCTGTCCTTGGAGTCCTGGTCGATCATCGCGCCCCAGAGCCCCGAGATACCAAGCACATGAAAGCGCGCGACCGTCATAAAAAGATCTTCTAGCGATGCAATAGCTTCTACCATCGCACGCAAAGGAGAGAGGGGCTTTATGCCAAGCTTGTTGCGCGCCGCCATGTCGCTCGCGGAGCGGTATATGTCGCTTACCATCTGCTCTGGTGTGCCTTTAGGATATTTTTTCTTCTTTAAAAGCTTATTGATGAGTGTCTGAAGCTGCTCCTCGGTGTCGTAACGCAAAATAGTAAAGCTACCCCAGCGCGACTCGTCCTTAGGAATCTTGGCTGTCTTGAGCCAGCCGCCGTTGGCGTATTGATAAAAGTCGTCCTGGGGCCGCACATTTTTGTCGATAGCCTTTAGATTAAATCCCCAAGCGCCTTTAGAATCTTTTTGCATAAGCGGATTATATACGGGAAGGCGGATTTATGCGAAATATACTTGACATATGCAGCTATGTCATAGTACAGTTTTTTTGGCTAATGGACGATCTATCTCCATTTTCTCGTTCTTTGCCAACAACAGAGAGGTTCAGCAATGAGCAATCATGATCCTTCCGTCGATCCGATACGGGCGACGATCACGAAGGTGGTAGAGGACGGCCACTACGTCGTCACTCTTCCAATGCAAAACCATGGAGACCTCACACCGAAGGACAGCGTCACCTTTAACCTGGGAAACTGGGAAGGGGCGCAGGATCCGGAAGTGGGCCAAGTGGTCGAGCTTCAAGAAACGCATTTGTACCAGCGAGGCTGGCGCGCGCAATCCGCTTGCCCAGTCACGCCGCAACCAAATGAGAAAGAGAGGCACTAGATGTCGAATACCGTCAAAGGGTCGACTGAAAAGTGCCTTAAGCACTTTGTCTCGACCCCGAATGCTGCCAAGCTCCAAGACCTGTTCGCTTTCATGAGCGTGGTCGACTCGACCTTCAAGCACTGGATGCACGGCAAGCTCCCGAACGGGGAGAATCTCGTCCGCCTGCGCTGCTATCTTGCGCTGCAAGGTTACAGCGTCGACGAACTGCAGATGCTGCAGCCAGGCGTGCGGGAGACGGGGCATATTATAGCTCTGCGAGTCACGACGCTCGACGAAGCGGTCAGACAAGTCGGTACCGGTACCCCTAACGATCGGGATCAGGTGCTGCGCTACCTGCTCGGCAAGCGCTCGGCTAATCCCGAGCGTGCGGCCCAGTACTCGGCATTCGCCGATCTGCATCGGGACGCGCTCCAGAAAGCCAGCACTAGCATGCTGCGCTTCAATCAGAATACAGGAGCTTCCGACATGGATGCTCCAAAGGTTCTGCTTGGCGCCGCGATGCTTCCGCAAGAGGCATCGAAGATGACCACCAAGGAAGAACTCATCGACGGGTTCGCTCTTATGGTCAAAGGCATGCTTTCCTTCGCGGAGATGCTTCTGTCCGACGACTTTACGCCGGAAGACAGGGCGCGGCTGCGCGAAAAAGCGGGCGGTGACGGTGTGTTCCACCTCTCCAACCGGCTCAATCGTTTGTGCGGCGAGCGTGCTCGCCGAAACATTCCCAGCAACTAGCAATCAGCAAGGGGACTGCTCCAATGAACGAACATAATCGGAGCCATGTGACTTTCAATCAGGGGCGGGCGCTGTGCAAGATTGCCGGCGAGTATCCGACCCTGTATGAAAGCATCATGGAGGCGGTGCAGAACGCGATCGACGCGAATGCAACCGAAATAAACATCGTGCTGAATCGCAAATCGCAACATCTGGCGATTCGGGATAACGGCGACGGCGTGACGATGCAGGAGTTCGAAGTAGCTCTGAGCAAAGTTTGCGAGTCGGTCAAGGAGAGGGGTAAGCTCGGCCAATTCGGCATCGGGCTCATCTCGCCCCTTGGCAAGTGCAAGTACTTTACGTTCATCTCTTCTCCCTCGCGGGCTCGTACCGAGGGCTACGTCGAATGGAAGTTCGTCACCGATGATATCCGCGCGCAAGCGCTGAATGTCACGGTGCCGCACCGCCAGCGAGTAGACCTGGTTAGCAAGGCGATCTCGTCCGGCGGCACTCGCCGTGACGTAACCGCAGTCGAGTGGAATACCCAGCTGGAAGTCTTTGGCTATACGAAGGATAAGGTCATCAACAAAATCCCTTCGGCCGAGGAACTTCTGAACGGAATCGTCGACCGGTACGGCGCGGCAATGCGGCGTAACAACGTCCAGATCGGCGTCGCTATCATCAACGAAGACGGATCGCATGACCTGAAGGCGGGCTCTGCCAGGCCTTTTACGGGCAAAAAGCTTCCCGAAAAGATCATCCGCAATAAGGATGGCGGCGCTACTACGATCCGTTTGTACCTCGCCCGGAAGACGGCTGAAAAGGGCTATCGCGGCAAGGTATCGGTTGGGGAAGCGGACAACGATTTTCGTTTCGCATTTTCCACCTTTGCCCGCTCGGTACCCATCCTCGCTTCCGAATTGGTTGATGCGCTTACTTCCGGCATTTTCGAAGGGGAGATCCTCAGCGAAAAGGCCCGGCTCCACGCGAACCGCAGGAGTTTTGTGGAAGGCGAGGCCTTATACGGCTTCTGCGACGCTATTGAGGCTTGGTTCAAGGAAGAGGGCGAAGGGCATCTCGAGCAGATCCAGGGACAACGCGAAGACGAACGCTTGCAAGAGCTTGGTCTGCAGTCCATGCGCAATCTCGAGCAGGTCCTGAAGCTGCCCATGTACGCCGAGCTGAACAAGGTGATCAATTCCTTCAAGCGCGGTACCGTAGGCGAGAATCACACTCTTCCTTCTGATGCAGCCGTACTCGGAAAGCAGAAGGAGAAGTCGCTTGCGGTTCAGGGCGCCGGCAACGGCGCCCAGGAAGACAGCGATCACAAGGGTGACGGTGAGGTGGAAAAACCGAACCATCATCCCTACACCGTCGCAGGCCCCAAAGGCCAGCGGCGGACGATCGTGAAGTCCGATTCGCTCGGGCTCCAGTTTTCGCACACTGCGATGGAAGGCTCAGATCGGCTCTTCGAACTGGACATCCGCAACGGCGTGCTTCACTTCAACATCCGTCATCCGGTATGGGTGGCGTGTGACCGTGACGGCAAGGGGAATCGGCAGCTTCGCCAACTGCAGGAGTTCATCACTATTCAGGCTCTCGAGCTTGAGTTGATGCCTCCTGACTGGCGTAAGTATATCGACCTCTTTGTCAACGAGGTGATGAATCCGTTCGGCTTCCTCATCCAAAACAGTCGTTCCTACACCTTCACCAAGACGAAAGTCGACTTGAAGGAATAGGATCACTCCTAGCACTGCCCCTCCGGTATACCGGAGGGGTTTTCTTTTATCGCTAGTTGACATACGTTGTTTTAGGTGGTACGTTCCTTTACGGAATGCAGAACTACACCACCCGAACCAACGGAGGAATACGTGGGAAAACCTAGGGTCAACTATCGTGCCTCGACCAAAAAGGCCAAGGCGTTTGTCCTGGCTAACCAGGTAGCGGACTTCAAGTCCGTCCGTGCCGCACTCGGCGGCGCCGGCGTCGGGACCGTCAAAGAGGTGCTTAAGCGCCTCAAGGTGCAGGGGGTTGTGGGCCAGGGCAAACGGCGTCATTGGGTCGTGCTGATGAACCCCGATGGCACCAAGAAGGAAGGCGTCGAGGTGGTGAAGGTTCGCCGCCGCAAGATCCGCCGTCCTCGCAAACTCGCCGCGGCACCTGTGGAATCGGCCGCTCCGCCGGCAGCCGCGAAATCGCAGGCTAAGTCTGCGCCGCACGCCAAGGCTCAGCGTCCGTTTGGTACGCCTACCATCCGGATGCGGATTGCCGAGGCGAAGAAGTCGAAAGCCAAGCCGCACGCTGCGCCTAAGGCCAACGGCGCCATCTCGGCTGGGGAGAAGCTCGAGCTTCTCTACCAAATGGCGGAACTCTTCGAAGGGCACAAGGCGGAGGTGTTCAAGGCCATTACGAGCGACGTCGAGGAGTCGGAGCTCTCTCGCCAAGTTCGCGCGGTCTATCGCTAGATCGGTTCACTAATCTAAAGATCTCGGTTTGAAAGGACCGAGATCTTTTTCTTTTATATATTCCGTTGTATTCTCATTTTGTGACGCTCAACGACGTCCGCTCGAAATATCTGGAGTTCTTCAAGGCTCGGGGACACACCGTCATCCCGAGCTCTTCTCTCGTGCCCGAGAACGATCCTACGACTCTTTTTACGGGCTCCGGCATGCAGCCGCTTATTCCTTACCTTTTAGGCAAGAACCATCCAGCTGGCTCGCGGCTTGTGGACTCCCAAAAAGCATTCCGCTCGGGCGATATCGAAGAGGTCGGCGACAATAGACACACGACATTCTTCGAGATG
>CAZLHN010000047.1:0-5590 GCA_964559665.1 uncultured Candidatus Saccharibacteria bacterium | reverse complement strand
ACGCGCGCGCAGGCTGATAGAAAATTGAAACTACTGAATACGCTTCTGTCGAATTGGTCTCGCAATTCTTGATTGGAAGTCTGGTGCAACTGTTTGCGCTGCGGGAGCGAGCCCGAGGCATCAACTGCAATGTACAAAAGTCCCACTTCTTGCTCGACAGCAGCAACGGTCTTAGAGACCTCTTCGAAGTCTTCAAGATTGCATGGGTATGCTCTGTGGCCGCTGCCGGCAAGCTCTGCCAGAAATTTCTCTACGGCATCCTGCGGCGAGCGATGATAGAGCACGACAACCTGCAAGCCATCTGCGGCGAGCTGCTTGGCAATCGCAGACCCGACATACCCCATGCCACCTGCAACGACCGCAACCCTGTGTGTATCTGTTTGGCTTTTTGTCATGATGTTACGGGAGCACCTGTACCTTCGCGAGGCCGGAAGCGACCTCTTCCGTATCTCGCATAATTGAGATCGCAATATCAAGCACCTTGGTCGCCGGGCTCTTGGCCTCAACTACGCCCTGCACGGAGACCATATCGCCGACAAAGACCGGCTTTTTGAACGAGAGCGTCTGTTGCAGATACAGGCAGCGTTTACCCGGCAGATGCATCCCGACAAGTTGCGAGCATAATGCCCCCAGCAGCATGCCGTGCACGACGCGCTTGCCGAACTTTGTCGTCTTTGCATACGCATCATCTATGTGAAGCGGGTTGTAATCCCCGCTTAATTTTGCAAAAGATTCCACATCTTCTGTGCTGATGGTGCGAGAAAAAGAAGTGCTCATACCGACCGCAATATCTTCGAATGATAAGTCAGCAGGGATCATGTTGTCTTGCGTGCTTCGACGATCTTGCGCAGGTCGCCGAGGTACTTCGCGTTGATGACCTCGTCCATGTCAAAGGAAAATCCGAAGTTCTTTTCCAGCTCCCCGACAAAAAAGATGTAATTCATTGAATCCCACTCTGGGATATCTTCAGATGTGAGGGTATCTTTTATCTCGGCGTCGGGGATCTTAAAAACGCTCTGGACTACTTCGTTAAATGTTTTCATACTGTATTGTTATCCACTCTGGTATGTGCGCCTTTGGCGGCACCTTTGCTTTGTAATTTTTAAAGTGTACATCAACAAACTGCTTTGCGGGAGCGTTTTTTGGCGTCTCCGCAAACGTAACGGACACTTCTGTAGCCCCTGCTTTTTTGGCCTGCTCCAGAATGACGCCGAGCATGGCGTCTTCTACGCCGCGGTCGAAGACTCGACAACTCATGAGCATCGAGCTTATATTCCATGCTGCTTCATTCGTTTCTACCAATGCGAAGAAGATAATGCCATGGTCGCCGAATTTATCCTGCAGCCGGGCATAGAATACCTTATGCTTCGGGCTTTCTATATAGTGCTTGATCTCAGCCTCTGTAAGGGGATGCTTGTCGGTATTAAATTGGTTGGTCTTTTCCGTCAGCTGCGCCAACCGGGCCAGATGGGTAGCATCATCTACGTGGACTAAAAGCTCCAGATGGAGATTCTTCAAAAATTCTTCCTTGCTCTCATAGTGTTTCTCTTCCTCCCTGCGCAGACGCTCGGTAACGTAGAGGTTCCCGCGCATTTTATCCTCGTCGGTAATAGCCTCTTTAGGGAAATACTTGAGCGAATGGAGGAAGCGCGCATATAAAGAAGGATCGCTCGGTAGGTCGGGCGTCTCGACCTCGGGTACCAAAGCGCGCACCAGTTCGCGGTTAGTTGGGTCGTCGTCGAGGAATACGAGAGAGTCGAGGCCAATGTTGAGTTCTTTCGCTATATCGCGCAGATTTTCTGCCTTATCCTTCCAATTGATACGCATTGCGGCAAAATGCTGCTCCTTCAGAATCATATTCGGATGCGTGCGGATGACATCGAGTGCGTCTTCCGGATTATTCCGGCTGTTGATGGCGAGCAGAACGCCTCGGTGGTAGAGATCGAGGATAGCCTGTTGGAAGGCAAGGTAACTATTGCCAGGGGGAGCGAGCGACAAGCGGAGATTCTCCTTGCCGTCCTCGCCGACTATGCCGCCCCAGAGCGTATTATCGAGATCGAGCACCAGACCCTTTTTAGGCATGACAAGGCCATCTTAACGTATCGCCACAGCCGCAGCAATCGCCCTCGTATGCGTGATGGAAACGCTCATGGGGATGAGCTTACCCTTGCGCCATATCTGCGGCATGCCGTCCTTTCTGCGTCGCACCTCCAGCTCTATAAAAGGAAATTGCACGGCCCCGAGTGCTTTGCTTGCCGCCTCTTTAGCAGCAAATGTTCCTGCCAAATGCGTGGCAGCATCTTTAAAGTGCCGGCAGTACTCGATCTCCTTTTTTGTAAAAAACTTTTCAAGCAAATGTTCGTTGCTTTTGCGCAGCAAACTTTTACACCGGCTCACCTCAACTAGGTCTATGCCGATATGTGGTGTTTTGCGAGGCTTATTCATCGCGCTATTTCTCCAGTATGAAGTCGCCTATTGCTAGCGCGTCTATGCCGGTTGAGTAGAAGCAGCGCAGCGCTTCCCTGGGGCTGCAGATGATGGGCTCGCCCGCGTCGTTGAAGGAGGTGTTGAGCACCATCGGGTGGCCGGTGCGCTTGCCTATCTCGAGCATAAGCGCGTGGAAGCGCGGGTTCTGGTCGGGCCGGACGGTCTGTATGCGGCTCGAGCCGTCGATGTGCGTGATGGCGGGGAACACTTTCCGGTATTGCTCGCGCACATAGTAGGTCAGCAGCATGAAGGGGCTCTCCTTCGCCTTCTCGAGGCCCTCAAAGTATTTGTGCGCGGCCTCTGCTACGACCGCCGGCGCGAAAGGGCGCCACACCTCGCGGTGCTTCACGTGCTCGTTGATGCGGTCGTTCATGCCCTCGATCATCGGGTTGCCGAGTATCGAGCGGTTGCCGAGCGCGCGCGGACCCATCTCCATGCGGCCCTGGAACCACGCTGTTATCTTGCCCGCTACTATAAGCTCGGCGGTGTCGGAGGCGATGTTGGCGGCGCGGCGATACTTGAGCTTGCTCTCCTTGAGGATCTTTTCTATCTGCTCGTTACTAAACTCCGGCCCCCAATACGCATGCTCAAAGGTCATAAAGTCGCCGTCGCCGACGCGATGCATCACCTCGAGCGCGGCGCCGAGCGCGATGCCGCCGTCGTGCGAGGCCGGCTGCACGAAGATGTTGTCGCAGAAGTCCTCTGCAAGCAGGCGCGAGTTGGCGTTGCAGTTGAGCGCGCAGCCGCCGGAGAGAGCAAAGTTGCGGATACCGTTGCGGGTATGCGCGTCGCGCGCGAGGTTGACCACGGCGTCCTCGAGCGCCAGCTGCACACTCGCCGCGAGGTCCTTGTGGTCCTGCGTCAGCGGAGCGCTCGCGTCGGCGCGCGCGTACTGCTTGTAGAGCGTCGAGATGTTGCGGCGGTCAATCGTCCAATCAGAAAAACTTTTTACATTTAATATTGTAGAAAAGTCGAACCGCGGCGTGCCGTAGGACGCGAGGCCCATTGTCTTGCCCTCGCCGTGCGCGCCGAGCTTCAAGAAATCGGTCATGCGCGTGTAGGTCTTGCCTATCGAGCGCCACGGCTTGCGGTCATAGCGGTGGGCAAAGGGGATGTCGGCGATGCGGGTCAGTTCCCCGCCCCGACCCTCGTACAAAGATGCCGTTTCACTCTCGCCCGCGCCGTCGATGATGAGCGTATTGGAGTCCGGGAGCCCCGCGCAGCGGTAGGCCGTGGCCGCGTGTGCGAGATGGTGATCGACGTACACGATTTTTGCGCCCGAAGCCTTCACTATATTCCGCACGCCCCATTTATAGAGGAAGAAGGTGGTGAAGTAGGCGAACATCGACCACGGGTCGAGGAAAAAGAATCCGCGCCTCACTATGGCCCAGGGGTTATAGCCTATCGCGATGATGTCGATGTCCTTCATCTCGATGCCTCCCTCCTTGAGGCAGTACGCCATCGCAAGATGGGGGAAGCCTTTGGCGTGCCGCTGGCGGTTAAAGCGCTCCTCCTCGGCGGTTGCGACCAAACGGCCGTCTTTTATGAGGGCGGCGGCCGCATCGTGCTGGCCCGTCAAAAGGCCGGCCACCTGGTTGATGCCTAAGATATTCATGCAAAGCCAGTGTACTTCGGCCGCCTTAGTTGGGCAAGAACGCGCCCGTGCGCTCCAAGACCTCCTGTGCGCGGCGCTCCCAAGTGTTGCGCGACACCTTTTTGAGCGCCGAGGCGGCCAAACCCGCCCCGTGATCGGGGCTATGGATCAGATGCTCGATTGCGTGAACAAATTCGGCCTGCGAGCCGGGCTTTACGAAAAGGGCCGATGAGTCGTCGAGTATCTCGCGCATAGCGGGCGAGTCCGACACGATAATCGGCCGGTCCGCCGCCATATACTCGAACAGCTTCATGGGCGAAGTCTCCTTCTCAAAAAAAGCGCCGCCCGCGGAAGGAACATAGGCGAGGATGTCGCAAGCCTTCTCGAACTGTGCGACCTGACTCGATGCCACATGCGGCACAAGTGTCACGCGATCAGCCAGGCCTTTCGAGGCGATATAGTCGGCGTAGTGCGCTATCTCGTTTTTGGCGCCGCCGACCAAGACCAGAGTAACTTCTTCCGGCAGGCTGCTTACTGCGTCTATCATGAGATGCAGGCCCTTGTCGGCGCCGAGCGGCTCGAAGCGGCCGACATATCCGACAAGCGTTTTATCGAGCGGGAGATCGAGCTTTTCGCGCAGCGCGGCCTTGTCGTCTGGGACTTTTTCAAACGCGGAGATATCGACGGCGTTGGGGAGCAGATGCGCTTTGTGCGCCGCATGCGGATGCGCCGCTATCCAATCGTTTTTAAGCGAAGCGGTTACAAAAAATATCGCGTCGGCATGCTGCGCTACGATTGCACTTTGTTTTGGGGTAAGCGTGCCATGGCACTCGCAGGCGAATGTGTAATTAAAAAATCTTTTCATGAACACCAGCGGAGCGAACAGCACCGGATCGGTTGTATACATGACGCTGCCATGCGCCTTTTGCGTAATAAATATATAGAGCAGCGATAGCGGTACGAGCAACCGGCGCAAACGCAGCTTTTTGACGCGTCTGCCGGAGCGCCCGAAGAGCCGCCGGTAGCGGATGCCGCTAAGCTCCTCCTGCTCAACCGCGGTGTTCACTATATATAGAAAGGAATTCCCCAGCCGCGCGGCAAAAGCCCGCGCCATATGGAGCCCGTGAAGCGCGTGGGCAAAGCGCGTCGGATAGTCGAACGCGCTGACGAATATAAATCGGGGGATGCCTTTTTGCATACGATTATGCCTGTATCTCCTGCGCCAAGCGCTCGGCAAGGGCGGGCAGGCTCTGCTCGCGCAGCATTACCTGCTCACGAGTCACGACTGCAGTGCGCTCGCCGTCCGGCAAGGCAAGAGCCGCCTTGATGCGCTCGCAGAGTATCTGTACATCGCCCTCGGGGAATATAAAGCGATCGTCGCCGAGCATCGCGGCAAAGTCTCGGCTCGCGGTGACGACCACACAGCCGCATGCCGCCGCCTTAATCATCGTCTTGTCGTGATTGGCTCTGCGGATAATGTTGATGTTCACCTCGTGCGATCGGTTCTGG
>CAZLHN010000046.1:0-5863 GCA_964559665.1 uncultured Candidatus Saccharibacteria bacterium | reverse complement strand
AACCGGTCACCTCCTCATTGCAAATGAGGCGCTCTACCAAATGAGCTATGGGCCCTTACGCGACCTATTTAAACATTATTTCCCGAGTTCGTCTATCTTGGCTGCCAGGATAAAATCGTTCTCGGAGAGGCCGCCTATTGCGTGGGTCGAGAGCTCTATGCCCACGTCACCATAAGAGATAGTAAGGTCCGGATGGTGCTGCTCTTCCTCGGCTATCGCCGCTACTTTATTGACGAACTCCATCGTCTTTTTAAAGTTCTTGAAGTGGAATCCGCGCGCCAAAAGATGCGCCTCATCTATAAGCGCCCACTCCTCATGGAGCTCCTGCATCAGGTCTTGCGCCTGCGCCTGGGTGAGCGGCTTTACGTTGCCCTCGCAAGGGACGCATTTCTTTTTAGCTAATTTGCTGGCCATTAAGTTGTATGTAACTTCCTTTTGTTGCTTTGCGCAAGGGTCACGACATGATCGACAAAATCGCCGAGCTTAGCGCCGACGGCCTCGAGCGCCTTGGGGAAGAGCGACTCTTTGGTCATCCCCACGGCTGCGGCGTTGTTGGTCTCGAGGAAAAAGATCCCGCGGCGCGAGACGATAAAATCGGAGCGCGAGTAGTGCGACTGCTCAAGCGCCTGGTGCGCCATGCGGGCTGCCTCTGTGAGCTCTTCCTTCTCGCGGGCGGTAAAGTTGCCCGGCACGCGCTCGGTCGTCTCGCCGCTGTACTTGGCGTCGTAGTCAAAAAATGGGCGTGACTTTGGCGGGATGATCTCCACCGGCAAAAGCGCGTAGGTCTTTTCTCCGCGGAAATTATCGATAACGCCCACGGTCGCCTCTCTTCCTTTTATATACTCCTCGACCATCACGCGCGGCGAGATGGTGAACGCCAGCTCGAGCGCCGAGGCAAGCGTCTGGAAGTCGTTCACAATGGTCATGCCCACCGACGAGCCGCCGATGACCGGCTTTACTATCGCCGGATGCGGGAAGGAGCGGAATATATTGAACGCGAGCTTTTCCATGTCGCCCTGGGCTTCCTCGATATCTACGACAATCGCACGCGGCGTCTTGATCCCGAGCTTTTTGATAGCCTGCTTGGTACGCGCCTTGTCGAAAGCAAGTATCGAGGCAGCCGCTCCCGCCCCAGTGTAGGGCACCGCAAGAGCGTCGAGCACTTCATGCAAGCGACCGTCCTCGCCATACTCTCCATGGATTACATTAAAAGCCACGTCTACCCCGCGCAGCGCGCGCTCGGGCACGACGGGCGCGCCGTGCAAATGCCACTGGCCCGATCGATCGATAAAAAGGTCGCGCGGCTCGTACTTTTCCCTATCGATAGACTCCAGTATGGACGCACCGCTTTTGAGCGATACATCATACTCGCTCGAGGGCCCGCCGCGCAAAACGCCAACCACCGTTCGCATAGATACAGTATATAACGCTTTTATTTACCGAATGGTTTTCTCCGACCAGCCGACTTGCTTAAGCTGGCCGCGGGAGGTTTTGCGGTGATACCCTATCGCAAAGCGATGCGCTTCGGCATTGGCGAGCAAAATATCGCGCTCGCGGCCATTAATCAGATCGCGGTCGCCGCGGATGTCGCGCGGGCGGTGCTTCTCGTCCTTGACCACGCCGACGATCGGGATTGTCATGCCGTACTCGTCGAGGACCTTCTGGGCGCCGTTAATCTGCGCCGTCGAGCCGTCCACCGCGATAAGCCGCGGCAGAGGCCACTCATCGTGCCCCAACCGCCGGGTCAGCACCTCGCGCAAGGCGCCTACGTCGTCGCCGGGCTTGGCGGTGCGGATGCGGAACTTGCGATAGTCGTTCTTCTGCGCCACACCATCCTCGACTACCGTCATCACGCCAACAAACGCCTGGCCGCGCAGGTGCGCCATGTCGTAGGCCTCGATGCGGGTGATACCGAGCGTGATCTTGGGCTTGCGGTACTCGTCCTTTATAAGCGACACGTCCTGGATGTGGCTGAGTGCGAACACCTGTGAGCGCATACGCGCGGCCTCCTCGAAGCGCTCCTCTTTTGCAGCCAGCTTCATCTCGCGCTCGAGTGTTTTTATAAGTTCTTTTTTCTTACCCTGGAACAGAAGCACGATGTGATGCACGAGGCGGCCGTATTCCGCCTTCCCCACTGCGCCGGTGCATACGCCCGGGCACAAACCGATGTGCGCGTTGAAGCATTGTTTGGGCTTCTTGCCCATTGCGATCATTTCTGCGGCTGGGATGCATGTGTCGCGATACGGGAATATCTTGCGGATAAGCTTCATCGCCTCTTTGAGCTGCATCCCGTGCGGAAACGGGCCAAAGGTATATTTATATTGGCGGGTTGCGGCAGAAGCAGAAGGACCTTTTTGACCATCCCCTCTACGACCTGCAGGGAGAAAAGGTTCTTCTGCTTCTGCCTGGAGAAGATCTTTACCTCTGATAACTAATACTCTCGGAAAATCCTCGTTTGTAATAACAACGTAGTTAAAACTTTTGTCGTCCTTCAGGAGCGTGTTGTACGGCGGTTGGTGCGACCGGATGAGATTCGCTTCTAATATAAGCGCCTCGAGCACCGAATCGGCCTGCTTCCACTCAACCGTTTTGGCGATCTGGAGCATCTCCACCAAAAGCGGCCCGCGGGTCGAGATGAGGTCGGGCGCAAAATAGGAGCGCACGCGGTCGCGCAGCGAAGTCGCCTTACCGATATAAAGCACCTCTTTCCGAGGGCCCAAAAAGTAATACACGCCGGGCGTATCCGGCATCTCCTTTTTTAGTTCGTTGTATTCTTCCAATGACATCTTATTTGACATTATACCATATCCATGATTTTTGTGAGCCTCAAACGAAACCGCGCCGCAGCATATAGCTGCGGCGCGTACTATTTGTTCAGGAAGCTTGGAGAAACCGCGGGTGGAGAGATGCGTATTCGAGCAGCTGGTCATCGCTAAAGACCGGTCTCACGATGGGCATCCAGTCCGCGTTGCGCTTCGGATCCATGGGATCGCGCGGGTCGATGAAACGCAGCCGCACGTAATACGGAAACTCCTTCCCCTCGGCATCAAACCGCGAGTACTGAATGATCCGGCAGTTGTGGATATCGAACCGCTTATCCTTGGACTCCATCGCGGCCCGGAGATCGCGAGGCAGCCAATACTCCCGGAGAAACCGCTCGGCGTACATGGTTTCGCCGTGGCAGACCAGGACCACATTCATACCGGAACAACGCTTTTCGAGAGTGGTATCGAGATCCCGAAGCCTTAAGAAGACATCCATGAGACTCTCGCTCCCGGCGCCGGGTGGTGCCCAGAAGAGGGCGAATTGCCGACGCAGATCGAGCTCTCTGCGAAAAAGACGCATTCGTTCTGCCTGAGTCATCTGATCCACGTCGCCCCAATTGCGTTCGGACAAACGGGGATCTATGCGCCAATCGATACTGAGCCTCATGAGCCCGGCGGTCTCGGCAGCGCGAACGTACGGAGAAACGTATCCCCGGACGGTGATACCCTTTTGTTCCGCGAGAAATCCCCGCACCCATTCGCCGGCCTGCTTGGCCTGCTCCATTCCGCGGTCGCTCAGACGCCGCTCGGAGGTGTGCACCCCCATGAGCTGCGATTCCTGTGGGAAGGGTTTCCCCTTTTCTGCCGCGCGCTTGGCGGCATTGCTTTCGGACTCGCCATGACGAACCAGCGTAAGCGTTCTGGACATTATCATCGAGCTTTCCTTTCCGTTTGTTTTCTGAACTTATATTACTACAATAAAATATAAAGTCAACTAGCGGCGCCGGGGAACTATATACCTAACCACCCTAGACAGTGAAGCCCCGTAGTCGGGGCATTTTTGTTAGGTTTGTCAAAGGAACATACAACGCTTGGGTAATACTTTCGCTAAAGCAACAGGAAAAGCAACAATCAACAGTTGTGCCTTGACACCAAAAACATAGAGAGTATTATTGCTGTATATGGCTAAAGGTAATAGCGTTGATGAAAAGCTTGCAGAAATCCAACGACTCCTAAGGGAGCGTGACCAGATTAACGAGCGTCTGCGCCTACTTGTAGAGCCAGAAAAGGTAGCGGTGCTTCCAGTCGGGTTCTCCATGAACGCCGAGGTCTTTCGTGTTGTCCAAAATGGTGGTGCGGCAGGAGTAAGCGCAAAGGAGATTCTAAAGATATTGGATAAGCAGTACCCCACTTATGGTATAGACCGCAAAAGGGTTGCTAGTGCTTTGGCATACTTAAAGAACAGCAAGAAAAGCGTAGACCAAAAGGAGCGCGGAGTATATGTGGTCGTTGAAAAATAAATAACTAGAGCGTCGGTTCTAGTGACTAAGGCAGGGTGGTCTCTCGGTTAAAAGGTCGCGCCCATTGAAACACCTTAGTCATTAGAATCGGGGCTCTAGAACAAGTGAGGAAGTCAGGATTGTGCGGGGGTACCAGAATTGGTATATGGAGCCGCTTTGTAAGCGGCCGTCCCCTAAGACATTGCGGGTTCGAGTCCCGTCCCCCGCACACTCTTGACCTTCTCACTACTTATTGCATTGTAAACGTTTATTTGTACTTTGTCAAGGAGTACCACCTAATTGTAGAACAACTTGGGGTGTTATTTATATGAGTAAAAAACCTAACAAGGGGATAACTTTTTGACGCTCTCTATTAAGTATTTTATACTATTTCTATAACTTGACAACCCTAACCCGTGGGTATACACTGGAAGCATGAAAGAGTTTAAGACATTGGTCGAGTTTCTAAGGACGTTCAAAAGCGAGGAGGTATGCCGCCAGTATTTCGAGGCTATTCGCTTTGCCAAAGGCGACTTCTGCCCCCACTGCGGCCACAAGGAGATAATGCGCTTTAGCGACGGCCTCCGTTATCGTTGCCATTCCTGCAAGCACGATTTCACTATCAAGACCGGCACCCTCTTTGGCGAGAGCAAAATACCGCTCCAAAAGTGGTTTATCGCTATCTACCTCCTCACAACTTCCAAGAAGGGCATTTCCTCTATCTCCCTTGCCGAGCAGGTAGGCGTGTCTCAAAAGACGGCATGGTTCATGGACCATCGCATACGCGAGGCTCTTACACAGAGCAAGGGCAAGCTCTTTGGTATCGTTGAGGTAGACGAAACCTATCTCGGCGGCAAGCACCGCCGTCAGCATGGCTTCTCCAAGAAGGCCGCCATCATGGGCATGACACAGCGCGGCGGCAAGACAAAGGCGTTCCATATTCCGCACCGTGGTACAGAGGTAATGCTCCCGACAATGAAGAAGCACATCAGCCCTAAGGCTATGGTTATGACCGACGAGGCGCGGGTGTACCGCAAGCTCCCCAAGGTCGGCTTCTATCAGCACGGCTCGGTCAAGCACGGCAAGAAGCACTGGGCGCACGGCAATGTGAACACCAACTCTATCGAGAGCTTTTGGGCATTGTTCAAGCGCAACTACCACGGCACCTATCACTCCATGAGCAAGAAGCACTTGCAGAGGTACATAGACGAAGTGGCGTTCCGTTTCAACAACCGCGAAAGCGGCATGGCGGGCAAGTTTGACGCCGTAACAATGCAGTTCGCTAAGCGTGGTAAACTGTCCTACAAGGCACTTACCGCATAATGAAAAAGGAAACACGCGGGAGAAAATCTAAAATGCACAAGCCCATAGACCTGTCTTTTGACGAGGTACTTGGCGCACTGGGTAAATCGAGCTATAAAGACGAGAAGGAATTAAAAGCTAAGAAGAAAAGAAAATGAAAAGCAGGATAAAGTTGTATGCGTGGATTCTGGGTTGTTTTATTGGTTTCGGTCTTCCGAGTGTACTTCCCCCTAATGGAATAACTAGCAGTTTCTATATTCTTGGCCTCGCCTGTTTTATTGGTGCTATAGACCAGTA
>CAZLHN010000045.1:0-6084 GCA_964559665.1 uncultured Candidatus Saccharibacteria bacterium | reverse complement strand
AACGGCTCCGTTGTGTCGGTCGATGCCAACGTATCGCCTGATACCTACCCTGAGGCGTTCTATCCACCACTTGCGGTGCGCTATGTGCTAGAGCTCCCGGCCGGCTTTGCCGCCGCGCATGGCATCGTGCCGGACAGCAAGTTCAATCTCTCATCTATATAAAGGTATAAACCTGCCTCGGCCGGCAAGGCGGGCGCGCAAATCCCGCCTTGTAAGGCGGGATTCACATCTAGCGCGCGTATCTATAAGCCGAATTCTGTCGTGAGTGGCAATTTATCTGGGACCGCAATCGCTTGCGGCCTCAAGCGGCACTCTCCAGGATTACTCCCAAAGCACGACCTTGCACTCCGATAGGGATTTAGCCGTTTCACCCGAACTGAATCGGTTCGTCACTGTTCGCACCCCTTTTGCCCGCTAGGAGCAAACGACAGGCGTTACCTGCTACCGTCGCCCTGCCTTGCGGCCGGGCCAAGTGTTCGGACTTTCCTCTCTAGCCGTGAGGCTAGAGCTGCTACTCAATACGCTAAAGCTAATTATACCACATTTTTGGCCTGTGGGTATCTCCCGGTCGCCTCAAATAAAGGGGCTATACTGGTAGAGGTTCTTATTAATAGGAGAGGTATTGTACCTCTTTAAGCATTATTGTGTATGCACTCAAAACTCATTGAGTGGTCGCGATACGTGTATCTGGCGGGCATCGTGCTCGCACTAGTGCTCGTCATCCCGACCACCTGGTTCCCGTTCCAATTAGCAAAAGTCGCGGCATTCGCCATCTTCTTGGTGGCAGCAGTCCTCCTCTTCGCGGCAGGCGGCGGAGGAAAAGAATTACTCCGCACGCATGGCATCAAGCTGGTGCTCCTCGTGGGGCTCTTGCCGCTTGCGTATCTTATATCGGCTGCCTTTTCGGCGGACCATACGCTCGCCTTTGTCGGCTCGGGCGGAGAGACGGACACGGTGCTGTTTGCGGCGCTGGGCTTCCTCGCATTCATGTTCTCCGCCGTGCTCTTCCGTACGCTGCGCACGGTGTCGCTCCTTATCAAGGTGGTGTTCATAACGCTTGCAGTCGCAGTGGTATTCCAGTGGCTGCTCGTGCTGTTCGGCACATCCATCATCCCATTCCAGGTATTCTCCGACCGCTCAGTCAACTTGATCGGCAAGTGGAACGACCTTGGCCTGCTTACCGCGCTCCTGGCACTGTTCATCCTCGTGCGCTTGGAGCTTAAGCACAACAGCCTCCTGTGGCGGGGGATCCTCGGCGTATCACTCGTCTTTATCGCAGTGTTGCTCGGCATCATCAATTTCTCGATCGCATGGGCGCTTCTGCTCGTGTTCTCGATCGCGCTCGCCGCAATTAAGTTCCTGACGCAAAAGGTCGAGGAGCCTGCTGCGCATGATGTATATGTGCCAGCGCCCTCCCGCTCGGCTATGGCGCGCATGCCCTGGTTCTCGGGGCTGGCGGCGGTCGTGGCGGTACTCTTCCTTTTGTTTGGCTCTACATTCAATACGTGGCTTACCAACGGATTCCCGATCTCTTCACTCGAAGTGCGCCCCTCGTACGCATCTACTATGCAGATAGTGGGCGCTGCCCGCGGAGACTCGGCCGAGCACCTGATCTTCGGCACAGGCCCCAATACCTTTGTCGATTCGTGGCTGCTTAATAAGCCTTCAGAGGTCAACCAATCGTTGTTCTGGAATCTTGACTTCAATGTTGGTTTCTCGACGCTGGTCACGGCGCTCGGCACCGTAGGACTCTTCGGCGTTATCGCCTGGTTGATACCGTTTTTCCTTGTGCTCGCGGGATTGGTGCGCGCGATACGGCTTGGCGTGCTCTCGCGCGATGAGCGGATTGCAACAACGACCATCGGCATCGGGAGCCTGCTTCTATTCGCCGCTCTTATGCTCTATGTCCCGAGCCAGAACAGCGTCCTCCTGGGGTTGACGCTTTCGGGCGCCGCATTCGGGTTCCTCTGGAGGCAAGGGCGCTCCAACCAAGGTGAGGAAGCAGGTCTTTCGCGCATCGGCTTTATAGGCGCGCAGGTTGGGATACTGGCAGTACTGCTTATAGCGCTCTGGGGCGGGTTCGTTTCCACGCGCCATCTTATCGCAGAGGCCGACGTCGGCCGTGGCTCGGACGCGCTTCAGAACAGCGATACCGACGGAGCGATCGCGTTTGCCGCAAAGGCCAGCCGTATAGAGGCTACCAACGGCGACGCGCTCCGCCTCGCTATCACTGCCGGTACCACCAAGCTCCAGACCATCGCCTCAGCGCAGACGGCTCCGAGCGCAGATGTGCAGGCACAGTTCACGAACCTCACGCAGCAGGTGGTGGCGCAGGGCCAGAACCTTGTCGCCGCATATCCGGCGGACTATCGATCGCATTTGTTGCTCGGCCAGATATACGACCTCCTCGCTTCGCTCAAGATAACCGGCGCATACGAGAAAGCCCTCGAGTCCTACACCGCAGCGGCAAAAGATGACCCTACCAACCCGCAGATACCGTTGATTCTCTCGCGCCTTGAGTCCGGACAGAGTGGCCACACGCAGCAGGTGCAGCAATACCTCACCCAGTCGCTAACCCTCAAGCCCAACTATACCGACGCGATACTCTTCCTTGTGCAGCTCGACGTCGCCAACAACGACATCCCGAGCGCCATCCAGGCGGCGCAGGCCGCAGTGCAGTCCGCCCCAGGTGTGCCCTCGATATGGTTCGAGCTGGGCCTCTTGTACTACTCGGCAGGCGACACCAAGAGCGCGATCGCGCCGCTTGAGCAGGCAGTAACGCTGCAAACAGATTATGCAAACGCGAAGTACTTCCTCGGCCTCTCGTACGCGGCGCAAAATAGGGCGGCTGACGCGATCAAGCAATTCCAGGATCTCGCTAAGAGCAATCCAGACAGCACCGAAGTGCAGTCGATACTCGCAAACCTGCAGGCGGGCAAGGCGCCGTTCGCGGGCGCAGTGCCGCCGGCCAGCACTCCTCCACAAGATAGGACTACCGCTCCGCTCTCCCAGTAATCGGCCATGGTGCGCTCCTTCTTTCTGTCCGTCGTAAACCGAGAAGTAAAGGGGATGCACCAGGCGGCATACGTTCTCGCTGGCTTCGCGCTCGGCTCGCAGGCGCTCGCGCTCATACGCGACCGCCTGCTTGCGAGCGCTTTCGGCGCGGGGCATACGCTCGACATCTACTACGCGGCATTCCGCATGCCGGACTTCCTCTTCGCCACGGTTGCCTCGCTACTGTCGTTGTATGCGCTCCTCCCGGTCCTCTCAAGGCTCGAGAGCCGGCATCCGTCGCTCGTTATCGCGCTCCTGCGCAATACGCTTCTCGTCTTCTTCGTCGGCATGGGAGCGGTTGCCGCTGCGGCGTTCGTGCTCGCGCCCCAGATACTCGCGCTTATTGCGCCGGGCATAGCCCACAGCGACGCTGATTCGCTCGTCGCGCTCACCCGCATCCTTCTGCTACAGCCGATACTGCTGGGCATCTCGAACCTCTTCGCTAATCTCACGCAGCTCAGGCACCGCTTCCTGCTCTATTCAATCAGCCCGCTCCTCTATAACCTCGGCATCATTGCGGGCATATTGTTTCTCTACCCGAGGATGGGGCTCGTGGGGCTCGGTTGGGGAGTGGTGATAGGCGCGGCGCTTCACGCGCTTGTGCAGGCGCCGTTCTTCTTCGCGGAAAAGAGGGAGCACAAGCTCCCGATGGGCGAGACCTTCAAACTTTTGCGCGAGGTGCTAACGCTATCCGTCCCACGCACCCTCTCCCTCGCGGCCAATCAGCTGACGCTCCTCGGCATCATCGCGATAGCGTCGTTCCTCTCGGTCGGCTCGATCTCGATATTCACCTTTGCATCCAATCTCCAGGCCGTGCCGCTCACCATCATTGGCGTTTCCTACTCGGTCGCGGCGTTCCCGACACTGTCGAGATTTTTCGCCGCCGGGCACCGAGATGAGTTTGTCCGTCACATAGAGACGGCGCTCAGGCACGTCATATTCTGGTCACTGCCGGCCACCGTGCTCGTGATAGTGCTGCGCGCGTACATCGTGCGCGCGATACTCGGCGCGGGCGCGTTCAACTGGTCGGACACGCGTCTCACCGCAGCCGCGCTCGCTTTGTTTATGCTCGCGCTCGTCACCCAGGCGCTCTTTCTCCTTGTTGCGCGGGCATACTATGCGGCGGGGAACACCAGGACGCCGCTCATCCTCGGTGTCGTCGACATTATCGTCTCGATCGCCTCCTCGCTCCTGCTGCTATGGTCCTTTGAGAACAATCAGCTCTTCCAGAGCTTTGTCGGGGCGCTTTTACGCGTCTCCGATGTGCCGGGCACCTCAGTGTTGATGTTGGCGCTGGGCGACTCGATCGGCTCTATTGTGCAATGCCTGCTTGGGGTTATACTGCTTGCGCGCGACTTCTCGGTGCCGGTGAGAGGCGTAGGGAGGCTGTTCTTCCAGACCTTCTGCGCTTCCGTTATCGGCGGCGCCTGCACCTACGCCACGCTGCTCTTTTTCGGCCCGCTGGTCGACACGACTACTCTTGTGGGCATCGTGTCGCAGGGCGTCCCTGCGGGCATAGTCGGCCTCCTGAGTACCGCAGGGGTGCTATGGATCCTCGGCAGCCAAGAACTCAAGGAGATTCTAGGGGCGCTTAGCCGGCACTTGCGTACACCCAACCGCGTGGCAGTAGAGCCGACCGACGTTTCGTGACCCACATATGCAACACATCAGAAATTTCTCCATCATTGCCCATATTGACCACGGCAAGTCCACACTCGCTGACCGGTTTCTTGAAGTTACCCACACGATAGAGGCGCGCCAGATGCGCGATCAGGTACTCGACTCAATGGAACTTGAGCGCGAGCGCGGCATCACGATCAAGATGCAGCCGGTGCGAATGGAGTACCCGTTTAATGGGCAGAAATACGAACTCAACTTGATCGACACGCCGGGGCACATCGACTTTTCCTACGAGGTCTCGCGTGCGCTCACGGCAGTCGAGGGCGCGATTTTGCTTGTGGACGCCACGCAGGGCGTTCAGGCGCAGACTTTGACGACGCTGCGCAGCGCGCGCGAGCTCGGGCTTGTTATCATCCCTGCGATTTCTAAAATCGACTCGCCACTTGCCGATGTAGTACAAACAAAAGTGCAGGTAGCAAAATTACTCGAGATAGGCCAAGAAGAAATTTTATTGTGCTCGGGCCGCACGGGGGAGGGTGTCGAAGAGTTGCTCAAAGCAGTCATTGAGCGCGTGCCCCCGCCCGCGCAACAAAACCTTCCTGAAAAAAATATCCAGGCACTTATTTTCGACTTTCAATATTCTGACCATCAGGGCGTGATCGTCTACTTGCGCATGTTCGGCGGCATAATTAAAAAAGGCGACGCGCTCGAGTTCGCCGCGAGCGGCCGCCGCTTTCAGGCGCTGGAGGTCGGCACGTTCTCGCCGAAGCCGAAGGCCGCAGAAAGTTTAGGTGCGGGCTCGATAGGGTACATCGTCACGGGCATCAAGGAGCCGGGCATCGCGCGCGTCGGCGACACGATCCGCGCACGCGCATCACAGACACCCGCGCTTGAGGGATACGCCGAGCCCAAGCCGGTGGTGTGGGCGAGCGTCTACCCCGAGTCGCAGGACGACTTTACGCAGCTGAAGCAATCGCTCTCACGGCTGCGGCTCTCTGACTCGTCTCTCTCTTTTGAGGAAGAGGCATCGGGCATGCTCGGACGCGGATTCCGCTGCGGGCTGCTGGGCATGCTGCATCTCGAGATCATTACCGAGCGTCTGCGGCGCGAGTTCAACCTTTCGCTTGTCGTGACAACGCCGACTATCACGTACGAAGTAGAGACCGCGAAGGGGGAGCGCATGCGCGTGTACTCGCCGCCTATGTTCCCCGCATACGGCGATATCAAACAGGTCTGGGAGCCGTTCGTCTCGGCCGAAATTATTCTGCCCGCCGAGCAGGTCGGCATCATCACGCCGCTGCTGTTCGACCATGAGGCGGTCATCGAGTCCACCGAAACCTTCTCCGAAGGCAGGATGCTCGTGCGCGTCGTGATGCCGTTGCGCGAGCTCATGCGCAATTTCTTCGATAA
>CAZLHN010000044.1:5022-6371 GCA_964559665.1 uncultured Candidatus Saccharibacteria bacterium | reverse complement strand
TTAAAGCTCTCGACGTGTTCCTTCTCAGTATTGGCGGGAGAGAATCCTATCGAGAATCCGCCGGCCTGCTTGGCGCCCATGGCAGACCACAGCGGGAAGCCGGTGGTGGCGCCCGTCACGATGATCGCGCCGTGCTTTGCTATCTGGCGGCCCAGCTCGACGCCTTTGTCGTATGCATCGATGCCGCAGTGGCCCGTTTCGGCGGCGCCGGAGACGCACAGCTTGAGCTGTAAATGCGTTTGTTTAGGATCCATTAGCTTTATTTTACCCTAAAAATCGATCGATGCCTTGCTGCCCTCGCCAGGAGCAATGGCTTTGACGCCGAGGTAGTCGCGGATGCGCTGGACCAGGAACCCGGCCGATGCCGGCTCACCCATTACTACGAATACCTCCTTGAGAGAGGTGGCGGTCTTGTTGACGAACTCGAGCAACTGTTCGCCGTCCATGTGCGCCGAATAGCCATAGATGGCCTCTACCTTGGAGCGCACGATTGTCTCTTCGCCCATGATGCGGACTTTTTTGTCTCCCTCAAGGAGCCTCCGGCCTAGACTGCCCGCAGCCTGATAGCCTGCAATAAGGAGCGTGGATTTTTCATCCGGCAATACGTACTTTTCGTGGCCCTGGACGCGGCCGCCGTTGCTCATGCCCGAGCCCGCAAGCACTATCTTGGGGCCCGGCAGCGCCGCGGTGCGCCTGGACTCGTCCACATTTTCTACAAATTTTAGCTCGGGGAATGCAAAGATATTCTCCCCTCCCTTGATGCGCTCATATATGGCTGGCGCAAAGTAGCTCGGGTTGGCGACATATGCCGCCGTTATCTTTTGCGCCAGCGGCGAGTCTACATACACCGGCATGCTCGGCACGCGCCTTTCTAGCATGAGGCTCCTGATGTCAAACAAGAGATCCTGCGTGCGCTCGGTCGAAAACGCGGGGATAAGCAGCGTGCCGCCTTTTGCAGCTGTATCCTCAATGATGTTCTCAAGCTGGTCTTTGTGGTTGTCCTCCTTGGCGCGTACGCGGTCGCCATACACGCTCTCCATCACCAAATATTTGGTGCCGGGGATATCGTCGGTAGGCGGCAGGAGCGGAGAGTTACCGCCGCCCAAGTCGCCGGTAAATACAACATGTGCTCCCCCGCGCTCAAACCGCGCCATCGCCGAACCGAGGATATGCCCCGAGTCAAAAAGCTCCAGAGTTACACTATCTCCTAAATCTTTTTTCTCGTGATACGGGATGCCCTCCCACATCGTGAAGGCTTTCGCGATGTCGTGCTCGTTATAGAGTTCGGGTCTGCCATGCTTGCGTGCGTCGTAGCCGAGGAGTTCCATGCTGTCCATAAGCATGGGCTC
>CAZLHN010000044.1:0-4922 GCA_964559665.1 uncultured Candidatus Saccharibacteria bacterium | reverse complement strand
TTTGTTGGACTTCGAAGGCAAGCGTCTACTTTTGTAACAAGTGGGTGTTCTAAGCGGTACACCACGGTGCCCCGCCACAACGAACTCCCTGTAGATCACTTAAGGACATTTGCCTCCGCAGTCCTAACCTTAGTATAGCAGACCGTATATAAAGGCAAGATGAGCCGAGAGGAGCCTTATTCGTCAATGCCAAACCGCTTGTACTTGAATATCCCCTTCTTGCCGAACCAGTGGTTTATTTCGTGTTTCGCCTCGGCCGGAGTCTCGCTTGCGTGCACGAGGTTGTAGACCGCGCGCTTTTCCACATTGGCGCTGATGGCCGAGTCGACGGAGAAGTCGCCACGGATGGTGCCCATCTCGGCCAGGTTCGGCATCGTGGGGCCGACGATCTTGCGCACCATGTCCACGGCGTGGACGCCCTGAACCACCATCTTAACGAGCGGTGCCGAGATCATGAAGTCGATGACCCAGCCGCGCACCTGCTTGCCGATGCGGTAAAGGTCGCTGGTCCCGAAGTCATCCTTTACGTCGAAGCCGTACTTCGCGTAATTGGCGCTGGTCTTCTCGCCGATGCGGCGAATCCACTTTTCGTCCTTGGGGTAGTGACTGTCGATCTCCTTGCGCGATGCCTGGAACATCTCCAGCGCAACGATTTTCATATCGCGCTGCTCGAGGCGCTTAATAATCTCACCGACCAGGCCCTTGCGGACGCCGTCGGGCTTTATGAGCACAAAGGTCTTTTCCTCCTTCGGGTTTATCATGGCCGCACTTTACAATATCTGTGGGATTTGTACAAGCTGCTCTTCCTTGACGGGCACTAGTACCCCTGCTACGTTTGGAGTATGGAGCGCACTGCTTCACATACGTTCGCGCTCGTCGTCCTCGTACTTGAAAAAAGTCCGGGGCCTATGGCGCGTCTGTAAAAACCAAAACGAAACAGAAAACACCAAGGGCCCCGAAAGGGGCTCTTGGTGTTTTTGCTGGCAGTTCTTTGAAAGGAGAAGCCGATGTCAAAAGATATAGAGCGATGGTTACGCGCACTCACAAAGCGCGGGTTCAGCAATACGGTTAACCCTGCACATTGGGGCGACAAGTGGGCTGAGCGAAAGTGGATGACAGTGGACGCAGCATGCACGATACTCGAGATCACGCAGGCCAACGAGTATATCAATATTGTTGAGCGCCAAGATGATTCGGGCAAAAGGTTCTTCCTGCTTTCCCGATATGTCCGCACAGACTGTCCCCAGTTTCCGAAGACGTATTACTACACGAAGCCCTATGTGCCGGAGCGCTGCAGCAAGTCTCAGATATGGAGGCGGTGCATCCGCCGATAACATCAAAACCGCGTGATACCAATCACGCGGTTATTTTTTACTGCAATGCAGTCAGTATCTCCGGGCCGTCCTTTGTCAGGAGTATCGTGTGCTCAAAATGCGCGGCGCGCAAGCCGTCCTTGGTTGTATACGTAAAGCCGTCGCCCTTGTCTATCATCTCGCCCGAGCCCTCGGCAAAGATAGGTTCGATCGCAATGACCAGACCCTCGGACATCTCTACCCCCTTGCCGACTTTGCCGAAGTTCGGGATGTTCGGCGCTTCATGCACTGCCTTCCCCACCCCGTGGCCGCGCAAGTCGCGCACAACATCGAGCTTGTAGCGCTTAGCAACCGCCTCCGCAGCGGCGCCGATATCGCCGGTATGCCCGCCCACCTGCGCCGCGGCTATCGCCTCTTCAAGCGCGATTTCGGTTCCCGCTATCAGGTTCTGCCCTCTGGCATCGGTCTTCCCTACCGCGAGCGTATGAGCGGTGTCCATAAAAAAACCTTTGTAGTTGAGACCGAAGTCGATCGAGACAATGTCTCCCGCGCGCAGAATTTTGTCTGGGCTGGGCGGGCTGTGCGCGATATCCTCGTTTATAGAAATGCACAATGCCGCAGGGTATGGCTTTTCTCCTGCGGTTTCGTAGCCAAGGTATGATGGTGTCGCATCCATGCGCTTGGTTGCGGCGCGCGCGACTTCCTCGAGCTCCATCGAGGGCACGCCGGGGCCGACTTTGGCGAGCACCTCGCGCACAACCTCGGCCATGCGTTTGCCAGCCTCGCGCAGAGTTTCTATTTCGTTTTGCGTGCTTGCTATCATACGATTTGTCGATCCTACCGCAGGAGCGCCAATTACGCGAGGTTGAGCTTTGAGAGAATGTCCGCGTGCACATCCTCGATGCTTTTATCGCCGTCTATCTCCACTATCTTGTACACCGGATTCGCGTCGAGCCGCGTCTTTATCTTTGCCCACTCGGCGCGCGTCCACGCCAGGCGCCTGCGGATGTTCTCTTCCGTATCGTCGGCGCGGGCGCGCTTGAGGAGCCGCTCGATGCCTATCTCGTCGGAGATATTGATATGCACGATGGTTGGACCCTCGCGCTTATAGAACTCCGTCGTGGTATCAACCACATCCATCTGGGTCTCGCTGCGCGGGAAACCGTCGATAAGCAGGTGCTCGTCGCCGTGCAGATGATCGATCAGATACTGCGAGAGCACGCTGCTGGAGATATTGAACGGCACGAGCTCGCCGCGGCTGATGACCTCCTGGAGGAGCTTCGAGGTATAGGTGCCGCGCGCGGCCAGGTCGCGCAGATTCTTGCCCATCTCAAAATGGACTACTGCGCGCGACGGGTCGAGGCGCTTGAGATCGGCTTCGAACATGGTTGCATGCGTCCCCTTGCCGCTCCCCTGCGGGCCCAAAAAAATAGTCGTCTGCTGATCCACAAAAGTATTGTACACTACCGGGCCGATAAGTCATCGACTGCGCGCAAAAAATCCCGCTTTGCCTGCTCGAGACCGCCATCCGGGTTCTCCACCACTATCGTCGCATGATCCTTGAACGTGGTTTCGTCTTCGTAGCGCTTGCGCCTTGCGAGGAGCTCCACCTCAGTGATCGGCGCGCGAGAGCGGATGCGGCGCTCAAGACTCTCCCAGGAGCCCGCATCGATAAAGATAATCCCGAGGGCCTCCGGCGGCACTTTTGCCTGTATTTGGCGCGCGCCCTGCACCTCGACTTCGCGCACGACGGTCTTCCCTGTTTCCAGATTCGGAAGTATCTCGCCTTTAAGCGTGCCGTAGTAGTTGCCTCCGTATGATGCCCACTCCAGAAAGTCCCCCGTCGCTTCACGCCGCTCGAACTCTTCTTTGGTTACAAAAAAATATTTTTCTCCCTCGACCTCTCCCGGGCGCGGCGCGCGAGTAGTGCATGAGCGCGGGAATACGATGTCAGGCTTCTGTGTATGGAGATACGAAAGAAGGGCACTCTTCCCGCTACCGGAGGGCCCGATAACAAGAATGAATTTGCCCTTTATCATACTGTTAATACTCGCGTATGGAGATCTGCGCGTCAATGCGGCGCGCGAGGTCGAGTATCACCTGGACAACGATGAGGAGCGCAGTACCGCCGAGCGCCAGCGTCGTGATGCCGGTGAGCGACTGCATAACGATAGGCAGCACCGCGATGATCGCGAGGAAAAGCGCGCCTACAAACGTGATGCGGGTGATTATCTTAGCGAGATACTCGGATGTCGAGCCGCCGGGGCGCACACCGGGGATAAACGCGCCGTTCTTCTGGAGATTCTCTGAGATGAGATTAGGGTCAAAGGTGACCGCGGTGTAAAAGTACGTAAAGAGGAATACGAACACGAAGTAAAGCGCGCCGTAGAGCGTAAGGTTCTGGAACGCGCTCAGGATCGAGGACGAAATACTCTGGAGTATCGCGTTGCTTGAGGTCGAGAAGAACGTCGCGAACATCTGCGGGATCAAGAGGAGCGACAGCGCGAAGATGATCGGAATAACGCCCGCCTGGTTGAGCCTGAGCGGCAGGTAGGTGGAACCCCCGCCCGAGACAAACCGCATCCCGCGGATGCGCTTGGCGTAGGTCACCGGCACCGGACGCTCGGCCTCGCTGATGATGACCACTGCGGCGATAACCGCAATGGCGCCGGCCAAGAAAGCAAGGTAAACCGGTAGCTGGCTCGGGTCGAACGCAAACAGCGTCTGGCTGAAGCTCTGCGGCAGGCGCGAAACAATGCCCGCGAAGATGATGAGCGATACGCCGTTGCCGAGGCCGAACTCCGAGATAAGCTCGCCGAGCCACATGAGGAGCAGCGATCCTGCGGTGATCACCAAAAGATTGGCGGCAAAGTTAAACGGCGAGAGCACCGTGAGCACCCCCTGGCGCTCGAGGATAAGCAAAAAGCTGATGCCCTGGAGCACCGCTATCGGGAGCGCCAACATGCGCGTGTACTGGCTAAAGCGCTGGCGGCCCGCCTCCCCTTCCTCCTGGTAGAGCTGCTTGAGCGCTGGGACCATCATCGTGAGGAGTTGCATGATGATAGAGGCGGTGATGTACGGAGCGACGCCGAGCATCACGATCGAAAGGCTCGAGAGACCACCACCGGAGAACAGGTTGAGGAGCCCAAAGAATTGGTTGTTCGTAAAAAAGTTCTGCAGCTGCGCGGCATTAACGCCGGGGATCGGGATCGCCGCAAGCACGCGGAAGACCGCGAGCACGCCCAACACGAACAAGAGCCTATTGCGCAGCGACTTGTCTGCAAGGAGGAGGGTGAGTCGTTGTATGAAAGTATTCATGTCGCGGTGTTAGGCGACGCTGCCGCCTGCCTTTTCTATCTTCTCACGCGCCGATGCCGATATCGAGCAGCCGGTGATCGTAAACTTCTTGGTGACTTCGCCATCGCCGAGGATCTTGACTACCCCGGCCTGGCGCACTGCACCGCGCTCGATGAGCACCTTGGGGTTGATCGCGTCACCCGAAGCGAACATCTTCTCGAGCACGGCGATGTTGACCACCGAGGGCTTCATCTGGATGCTCTTAAAGCTGTAGCCGCGGCGCTTCGGAAGTTTCTTCAGCTCCTCGCGGAT
>CAZLHN010000043.1:0-6683 GCA_964559665.1 uncultured Candidatus Saccharibacteria bacterium | reverse complement strand
GGAACTTCCTTGAGGTCAAGGTCCGGTTTCGGCACGTAGTCGTAAATCTTCTTGCCGTAGGTGATCAGATGATGGGCGACGCCCGCTCGCTCGAGCACGTCAATGAGCCAGAAGATGGTGAGCGCTGTGAGCACCTCGCCCTTCTTTGGAATCTCGCTTTTGTGCACGATGTTGTGCGTCGAGATGCGGTTCGTTGCCACAATCAGGAGCGGCGGACGGCGTTTGTCGTTCGCTTCGGGCCATTTGGCCTCGAAGGTATCCCTTGTTTTGCCTTGATATTTGAGCGGCAAAAGAGTGAGCGCCGGCGGCGCGTACTTCGCTAGTGCGGACATGAGTCCTCCTTCATGTGAAAGCCGGGTTGAACCGGCGGACAAAACTGACAGCAGTATGCCGGCAAAAGAAGAAAAGAGTCAACTTTGTGCTATATTGCCCGTTAGCCTGAACAAAAGGAGACGCCTCCATGGCAGACGAACTACCCAAGAAGAAGGGGAGGAAGCCAGGGAACGGTTCCCGCCATCACTACACGCTCCCCTCCTGCTCAGACAAGGAAATTGCCTATATCAAGGAACGCTGCCTTACCGGCAGCGAGGCCGAGGTGGTACGGAATGCCCTGCACGTGTATGCGGGATTGCTCAAGCGAGTCGACGCAGGCTACGAGGCGATCTTGCGGCATAAAGAGGATAAGACGCTTTGGGTCTTGCACGACTTGGCCCTTACCGCTCCGCACGTCCCTCCCGAATTCATGGGAGTATAAGCGCAGCGAAAACCGCCCCGGCATCAGA
This sequence comes from uncultured Candidatus Saccharibacteria bacterium, assembly GCA_964559665.1. Lineage (GTDB taxonomy): Bacteria > Patescibacteriota > Minisyncoccia > Phycocordibacterales > SBAW01 > GWA1-54-10. Next base: position 5,901 of record CAZLHN010000043.1, on the reverse strand, counting down.
TGTCGGGGCGTTCTCTTTTTATTTATGCACCGAGATTTATTGCAAAAAGTCTTGCCAAGTAAAAGACATGGCGGTATGGTTGCAAAAGGCTGAGAGTTCATTATGTTTTTAGATGCAGCGAAAGGAAGCTAGGTGAAATTAAGAGACGGGCTCATTTGCCACAGCACGAAGTGCAGCCAGCAAATCTCTGGCAGACCCCACTGGAGAGGCCCTCTTCCCTATTGCACGGCGGGCTGCGCAGATCAGGACAGACATCAGCAGCGCGACGGCACTCCCCAGCAGCAGCAATCCCCGCCGCGTGCGGGATTTCTCCGCTTTCTGCCAATGCAGATGAGATAGGCACCTGCCTATTACGAAATCAAAAAGGCGCCCAAGGGCGCCTTTTATCTTTTTATTTTATTGCTGTGCTCCGCGCTTGCCAACTTTTCTGCGGGAGACGATGAGGTAGTTGGAGTACTTCTTCGGGCGGCGGGACTTTTGGCCTTTGCCGGTGGGCTTGCCCCACATCGACTTGGCGCGGCGCGTGCCGCGGCCCTGGCGCCCCTCGCCTCCGCCGTACGGATGGTCAACCGGGTTCATAGCGGTACCGCGCACCGTCGGGCGAATGCCCAGCCAGCGGCTGCGGCCCGCCTTGCCGATATTCATCAATTTATTCTCAGGATTGGAAACCTCGCCAAGCGTCGCCCAGCAGGTCTCGAGCACTTTGCGCACTTCGCTCGACGGCATCTTGAGGTCTACATAGCCGCCGTCGCGCGCAATCACCTCGATATGCGTACCCGCTGCGCGGCCGAGCTTGGCGCCGTTGCCCGGCTTGATCTCGACATTGTATACAAACGCGCCGATGGGAACGTTCTTGAGCGGCATGCGGTTGCCCGGAGTTGCCTGAGCGTTGATCGCGGTATCAACAGTGTCGCCAACCTTCACAGACTGCGGGATGAGCGCGTAGCGGCGCTCGCCATCCTTGTAGACAAGCACGCCGATAAAGCCGGAGCGGTTCGGATCGTACTCGATGGTCTCCACGCGCGCGGGCACCTGCTTGTTATACGAAAAATCCACGTCGCGGAACATGCGCTTGTGTCCGCCGCCCTTGTGGCGCACCGAGATGCGGCCCGCGCTATTGCGCCCCACGCCGCGCTTGCCGCCCGATGTGAGCGCCTTGTGCGGCTCGTTGGTGGTGAGCTTGCCGCGGAAGGTGACAGTGGTCATACCACGGCGGGATTTTGTATATGGTCGGTAGTGTTTCATATTTTTTTTATACCAATTCTATCGTCTCCCCCTTCTTGAGGTATACGTAGGCCTTCTTGCCGGCGGCAGTCGTGCCCTTGCGGTTGGTGCCCCGGGTTGCGACGACCTTGCGCGGGACGGCCACGATGCGCACGAAGCGCGGCGTTACCTTAAAGATATCCTTAACCGCCGCTGCGATCTCCTTCTTGTTGGCATCCATCGCGACATTGAACACGTAGATGCTTTTCTCGGAGAGGAAAGCGCCCTTTTCAGTGATGCGCGGGGATATGAGGATTTGTGAGTGAGGCTTGTTCATAGAATTATTTCTTCACTACCTTCTTGGCGCTCAGCGTCTCAAAGGCAGCGGCCGGATTGGCGATGATGACATATTTGCTTGAGAGCACCGAAACAGGGTTGAGGTTGCGGACCTCGACCATCTCGATATTGCCGAAGTTGCGGAAGCTCTTCTGCGTCGCTACGTGCACGGCCGGGATGGCGATAAGCGCCGCGTTCTTAGACTTGGTAAGGCCAACAAAATTTTTACTGAGGCCCGAGAGCATCGCTTTTGCATCCTTTGCCTTGGGCGCCTTCATCTCGAGCGAGTCGATAAAGAGCACCTCGCCGTCCTTAAACTTGCGCGAGAGTGCTACGAGGAGCGCCTTCTGGCGGGCCTGGCGGTTAGCCTTGAGCGCAAAGATCTTGTCTTTGCGGGGGCCGTGCGTGACGCCGCCTCCCTTCCATATAGGCGAGCGGCTGGAGCCGTGGCGGGCGCGGCCGGTGCCCTTTTGCGCCCAAGGCTTCTTGCCGCCGCCGCGCACCTCGCCGCGGTCCTTGGTGTGCGCGACATTGCCGCGGGCATTGGCGCGCATGGCCGTGACGACCAGGTGGACCAGGTCGGCATTCCAAGGCAGGCCGAAGATATTCTCGGGGAGAGTTACCTTCCCCGCTTCCTTGCCCTGCATGTTGTAGATAGTAGTTTCCATAATGGTATTCAAATGTCCTAGCCGCGGATCTCAACCAGTGTGCCAACGCGCCCCGGTATCGCGCCTGCGATAACGAGCTCGTTTGTCTCGGGGATGACCTGGAGGATCGGAAGGTTGCGGACAGTCACGCGGTCAGAACCCATGCGGCCTGCCATGCGGTAGCCGCGAGCGACGCGACCGCCTGCGCGGCCGCCCGAGCCGCCGAGCGATCCTGGAGCGCGCTCGCTGTGTTTCTGGCCGTGCGTGCGAGGGCCGCCCTTAAAGTTGTAGCGCTTAACGACGCCGGCAAAGCCCTTGCCCTTTGATACTGCAGAGACAGTCACTTTGTCGCCAACCGCAAAAGCAGAGACGTCGATGGTTGCGCCAACCTCAACACCCTCAGCAGCCTTGCTGTCGCGCACGCGCAGCTCGCGGAAATGCTTGAGCATCTTGCCCTTGGCATGGCCGACCTGCGCCTTGTTTACGTTCTTGTCCTTGCCCTCGATGCCGCCGATCTGCACGGCAGAGTAGCCCTCCTTTTCGGGAGTCTTGATCTGGGTCACAACGCTCGGGCTGGCGTTGACTATGGTAGCGGCAAAGGCCTGTCCCTCTTCGGTATATACAGTAAGCATTTTGCCCTTTGTTCCAAGGATGAATTTCATGTTGTCTGTAGGTCCCCCTATTTGGTCTAAGGCGCGGGGCCTGAGACCTGGGACGCGGATCAACTCTATGTAGAGTCCCAGATACTATACATGAGGCCAAAAAATATGCAAGAAAAAGCCGTATCAAAATGATACGGCGGGTGGAGAGGGTGGGAAGAGAAGAAAGAACTAGATGGAATGATGGAGTGGGAGAGCGTGTAAAAACAGAGGCTCAAGAGGAATGCGGGGGCGCTAAGTGAGCGCACGAGATGGTTTCCCATCGCAGGCCTCCACTGTCAGTCCGTCTATCCACCTATGAAAACTAGGCTGGTAGCAAAAGGTTACAAACAAAAAATCCCCTTTCGGGGATCTTTGTTAGGCCATCTTTACGTCAATGGTGACGCCAGACGGGAGCGAGAGATTCGTGAGCGCCTCTATCACTTTCGGCGACGGGTCGAGGATGTCTATCAGGCGCTTGTGCACCCGCATCTCAAACTGCTCGCGCGCATCTTTGTAGACGAAGGTCGAGCGGTTGACCGTGTACTTTTTTATTTCGGTCGGCAGCGGTATAGGGCCCGCTATCTTCGCGTCATAGCGAAGCGCGGTCTCCATGATCTGCTTTACCGATGCGTCGAGCACCTTGTGCTCGTAGGCGCGCACCTTGATGCGCAAACGCTGCACTGGCGCGGGAGCCGCAGCCTTGCGGGTGCGCTTAGGGGCCGGCTTCTTCTCTGCTGCTGTTGGTTCGGTAGCCATAGTTGTGTGAGTCTAGTTCTCCCCGTAGGGTAACCTATACTCGATTAGCTTACGCTTACAGATAATAAATGAACTTTCCCACTCTAGCATAAGAAAAACCCGGCGTAAACCGGGTTTTTCTTTTTAAATCTTGAGTTTTGATTACGCGTTGATCTTTGTGACGACGCCGGCGCCGACGGTCTTGCCGCCCTCGCGCACTGCGAAGCGCTGCTTCTCCTCAAGCGCCACCGGAGCGGTGAGCTTGACCTTGAATGTGATGGTGTCGCCCGGCATAACCATTTCCGTTCCGGCCGGGAGCGTTACCTCGCCGGTAACATCGGTCGTGCGGATGTAGAACTGCGGCTTGTAGCCGGTAAAGAACGGCGTGTGGCGGCCGCCCTCCTCCTTGGTGAGGATATATACCTCGCCCTCAAAGTCAGTATGCGGAGTAACCGAGCCGGTCTTGGCGAGCACCTGGCCGCGGTGGATGTCTTCCTTCTTGGTACCGCGCAGCAAGATGCCCGCGTTGTCGCCTGCCATACCCTGGTCGAGCTGCTTGTTGAACATCTCGATGCCTGTGATGGTGGTCTTGGCGGTAGGCTGGAGGCCGACGATCTCGACTTCCTCACCAACCTTAACGGTACCGCGCTCGATGCGTCCGGTAACCACGGTGCCGCGGCCTTCGATCGAGAAGATGTCTTCGATCGGCATGAGGAACGGCTTGTCCGTCTCGCGCACCGGCATCGGGATGTAGGTGTCCATCGTCTTGACGAGCTCGAGGACCTTCTGCGACCACGGGTCGTTGATGTCCTTGCTCTCGAGTGCCTTGAGGCCCGAGCCGCGGATGACCGGCGTGTTCTTGCCGTCGAAGCCCTGCTTGGTCAAAAGCTCGCGAACCTCCTCCTCGACGAGGTCGATGAGCTCCTTGTCGTCAACCATGTCGCACTTGTTGAGGAACACGATGAGATTGCGCACGCCCACCTGCCATGCAAGCAGCACGTGTTCGCGGGTCTGGGGCATAACGCCGTCGGTTGCCGCGACCACGAGTACCGCGCCGTCCATTTGGGCGGCTCCGGTGATCATGTTCTTGATGTAGTCGGCGTGGCCCGGAGCGTCGATGTGGGCGTAGTGGCGGTTCGGCGACTCATACTCGGAGTGGTGGAGCGCGATGGTAATACCGCGCGCCTTTTCCTCGGGAGCATTGTCGATGCCGTCGACACCCTCGACGCGGGCGCTAAAGCCCTGGTCCTTTGCCATGTCGAGCGTGTGGAGGATCGACGCGGTGAGCGTCGTCTTTCCGTGGTCGACGTGACCGATCGTGCCGACGTTTACGTGCGGCTTCTGCCTATCGAATGTTGCCATAAATAAAGATACCTAATGAATAATTTTAATTACAAGCAAAGGAAAGCCCGCCCTATTGCGTTATTCCCTATACTAACAGACCGCATAAAAGAGTCAACCGCCGGCCATGTGGGCCGGCGGTCATGAGTTACTGCAGACGCAGTTCTTTAATTCCCCCAAACAACCCGGGAGGCAGGCGCGTCCTTCCATTGGAGAACTCGAGGGCAATATTGGTCTCCCAGAAACCGTATGCGACCATCATCGACCTCATGCGCTCCCGGGGCCCCGGTAGATATCCGAGTTCAATCTGTTCGAAAACGGGTCCAAGGATCTCCAGCATGAAGAGCGCCTGCAAAAAGGACGCGGCAAACTCCCGCTCGATCTCGTCGTTCTCAAGAGGCGCGTAATCTATCGTTGTCTCGACGCATGGCATTATTTCCCCATCGGACTGCCGCCAAAGCAGAAAGTCCAGGCTGGCTCCCTTATCCCCATCGAGAAACGCTTTGGCGCTGCGCCCCAAAACTTTGCATAACTGCCCGATAGACTTGTCGACCGTTGATAGGTCGAAGCTCAAACCGAGGCTGACAAACAGGGTGTGATGCGTGGGATTCCACAGGACATCCAGGGCATACGAGCGCTTTTCTCCCAGGAATTGGCTGGGGAAATAGCAATCGAAAGAATGCCGGTCGTTGGGCACTTGATGCGAAGTGCCGAAGATCTTTTCCATCGTATCGGCGGCAATCTGCAGAGGAGACGTACCGGACATGCGAATCTCCTTTTTCTTTCTTCACAAACACCAGTTCTACCCCTATTCAATCACTCCAGCGCCAATGCGCAAGGGTTTATTGTCCTCCAAAGAGGCTGAGATATCCTTCCCAGACGGCGGCCGCGCCGGAAGCCATGAGCGATGAGACGTGGCCGAGGCTGGACGCATTGCTCTGCGGACCGGAAGCCGAGCCCTGGGGCGTCTGCGGCGGCGTGCTGCTTGCGACGCGCTT
>CAZLHN010000042.1:0-6805 GCA_964559665.1 uncultured Candidatus Saccharibacteria bacterium | reverse complement strand
GAGTAAGTCGTAACAAGGCACGGGTAGCGGAAGCTGCTCGTGGAATGATTCAAATTGATTGACGTTGTGCCTCTCGTACGAGGGCATGACTGTAACGGCGATTCTATTTTGCAAAAGATAGAGGATGATAGTGCTAATCCTATATTGCACTCGGTACACCCGAACGCGGCAACGCGCGAACCGACAGGGTCTTGATGTCTCATAAGTACACGGCAGGGTACGCTGTTGGAAAACGAGAAAACACGGAACAAGAGAAAGCATATTTCTCAACAAGCTTGCGGTGTGATCAGGTAGTATTCAATTAGCAAAGCCCGACCAAAAAGAGGGCGTTTTTGCGTTGTGCACAGAGGCTTTTTGTGCGGATAGTTTTGTGATAGGGTAATGGCAGAAGGAGGTTGGACACTGGGACTAAAGAAATTTCACCTCTAACTCCAACCTGGAGGGTACACATGCTGTGTATGCATGACGTCAAACCCGAAGCGTTTTCTGCTCCTTCAGAATTTTGGTAGTTACCACCCCGCTTTCCCCGGAATGGAAGAAAGCAAGAACCCCCGCCGAGTTGGCGGGGGTGTCTTTTTACCCAATTTTGTTCAGCTTACTTCCGGAGCGTGTAGCTCAGGTTGTAGTCCTCGGCTTCGAAGAATTCCTTGGCGAACTCGGAGGCCTCAAACGGGTTGAAGTACTTGCACGAGAAGATATCGAGATAGGTCGCGTTGGCCACCTTTTCGTCAAAGTGGGCCGAGACGCACGACGTCTCGATAAACTGGAAGACCGAGTAGCCTTCCAGGTCGCCGTTGCCGAAACGCTCGATCAAGCACTCGCCGTGGCGGGTCATGTCGATGCGCTCGCACAGCTCCAGGATAAATTCCTTTATCTTTTTGGGGTCGCGGATCGACTCCGGGTTGCAGTGATGCAAGTCGATAGAGGCCAAGAGGCCCCAGGCATCCTGCTCTTTATAATCACGGCGTATAGCCGAATCGTCGCGGGCGATAGCATCCAGGGCGGAGCTATGCAACACCTCGCGGACGGAACTTGTTTCTTCCATTTCTGATGTACATGGTTATTAGCTGACAAATATTGAGGAAATCCCTCGGAAAACATGTTTACTATATAGCCCTGAGTTTGAGCCGCAATAAAAATGCGGACTGGAACTGTGGACAACTTTTTGGTAGTATCGCCTTATTGCGCGCTTAGCTCAGTTGGTAGAGCATTCGACTGATACTCGAAAGGTCCTAGGTTCGATCCCTAGAGCGCGCACCAAAGACACAAAGACCTGCCCTGCGGCAGGTTTTGTGCTTTGGTGCGAGCCGGAGCGTTGCCCAGCACTTGCTGGGCCGCGAGGCCGGGTCGGGAGCAAATTTTCTGACGAGAAAATTCGACTCCTGACCACGAAGTGCGAGCCGACTTGTGACCACGAAACACCCTGATAGACTGAGTACAAATGGATTTTAAGGAGGAAACAATCAAAGTATACGACCGGGCTGCCGAGCACTATAGCGCCGAAAAGAACATCCACTTTTGGGTGGAAGAATATCCGAAATTCGTACAACTTCTCAAAGGTAAAAAGATCATCGACATCGGCTGCGGGGCAGGCCGAGATGCCATTGTTTTTACGCATGATGGTTTTGAGTATACGGGTATTGATGCTTCTGCAGGCATGCTCAACATAGCTGCTCAGGTTGCACCTGAAGGTACTTACAAAAAGATGGATTTTGATCAGCTTGAATTCCCCGATAATACTTTTGACGGGTTCTGGGCAGCAGCGTCTTTTCTGCATACCACAAAGGCTAGTGTTTTGAAACCGCTTTTGGAGGCAAAGAGAGTAATTAAGTCTGGCGGAGTAGGGTTTATTTCGCTTAAGGAGCAAAACGGCATGAGCGAAGGGATGATAGAAGAGAAAAAGCGCTGGGGAGGTATAGCTCGCTATTTTGCATTCTACGAACAGGATGAATTCGCCAAGGAGATCAGAAAAGCAGGACTTGAAATTGTAGATCAAAGCAAACATATTGAAGATGACGAGAGAAAAACCGTTTGGCTTTGCTACTTTGTAAAGAAGCCATAGGTTGCTATATTGGTGTCCAAGGGCACGTGGCGGAACTGGTATACGCGTACGTCTCAGAAGCGTATCTCGCAAGAGGTGGGAGTTCGACTCTCCCCGTGCCCACCAGATGATGGATACAGACTATAAGAGCTACTTCAAAGGCAGACGCATAACCGTGATGGGCCTCGGGCTCCTCGGCGGCGTTGGAGATATACGGTTTCTCGCTGCATGCGGAGCAGATCTAATCGTCACCGACCTAAAAAGCAAAGAAGAGCTGGCTCCCTCACTGGCGCAGCTGCGCGAATTCTCGAACATCCGCTACGCGCTCGGCGAGCACAAACTCGAGGATTTCCGCGATCGCGACCTGGTCATCAAGGCGCCGGCAACCCCAATTGACTCTCCGTATATTGCCGAGGCTAGGAAAAGCGGCATCCCTGTCACCATGTGGGCGGCGCTCTTTTCGCGCTTTGCCAAAAAAATGGGCACTACTATTGTCGGCGTTACCGGCACGCGCGGCAAGACAACCACTACCGCGATGATAGCCGAGGCGCTCAAGCGCTCGGGCAAAAAAGTGATTGTCGGCGGCAACGTACAAGGAAGCTCGATCCTCTCGCAGCTTACTGAGGCCAACGCCGACGCGACCGCTGTCTTAGAGCTCGATTCGTGGAAGATACAGGGATTTCGGGACGAGCAGATAAGCCCGCATGTCAGCGTATTCACCACCTTCTACCCCGACCATCTCAACTACTATGGCGGCAGCATGGACTTGTACTTGGAGGACAAAGCGCTGATCTTCCTCTTCCAGGGTCCGGAAGATACGCTTGTCGTGGGGGAGCAATGCGCCAGCCTCATTGAGGAAAGATATAGTGCGCGCATACGTTCGAAAAAAGTGGTTGCCCACGCAAATGATCTTCCTATAGATGTAGTGCTGCGAGTGCCGGGCGAACATAATCGCCTCAATGCCGCGTGCGCAATGCACGCCCTTGAGGCGCTTGGTTTGTCCCAAGGCGAGATACGCTCGGGACTCGAGTCATTTGAGGGCGTACCAGGCCGCTTGCAGCTTGTGCGAGAAGTCCGTGGCATTAAGCTGTATAACGACACTACAGCAACCACGCCCGAGGCGACGATTGCCGCGCTCAAGGCGCTTGATCCAGAGAACAAGCAAAACATTTTGCTCATCATAGGAGGTGCCGATAAGGGACTCGATATGGATAAAACGATGCAGCCGGCAATACATATGCACTGCAAAAAAGTATATTTTCTCGCCGGCAGCGGCACTGAACGGGTGCGCGGGACCGATGTGCCCTATGAGTCGCTGAAGGCCGCATTTGAGGCAGCGATGGCGGAGGCTACGGCAGGCGATAGCATACTTATGAGCCCTGCGTTCGCATCCTTCGGAATGTTTAAAAACGAGTATGAGCGCGGCGAGCAATTTAACGCGCTCGTAGAAGCACTCTAATAATGATAGGTATTTTTGACTCCGGCTCAGGCGGGCTCACGGTACTCAAGGCAATCCGCGACGTCTTGCCTTCTTGCGACGTGTTGTATTTTGGCGATATCAAGAACGCCCCCTATGGCTCGAAGTCGCGTGAGGAGCTGGGTAATCTTACGATCAACGCCATCAAGCTTTTGTACAGCCGCGGCGCACGCAATATGGTGAGCGCCTGCAACAGCGTCTCTGCCTCGCTCGCGGTCTCGCTTTTGGACGCGTCCGACCTTGCACCCGCGCATCTGATCGAGATGGTCGGGCCGACAGTCGCATACTTCAGGGGCTCTGACGCGCGCATCCTTTTGTGCGCTACGCCCGCGACGATCGAGTCGGCAATATACCAAAACGCATTCCGGATGCTCGGCAAAGATATCGCGACAGTTGCTATGCCCGAGCTAGCCGGAGCGATAGAGTTTGGCGCGCCGGGGGCCGAGATAGAAAAGATAATTACAAAAGCATTTACACATATCTCCTTTGCCGATTTTGACGTGCTTATTTTGGGCTGCACGCACTACCCGCTGGTCCTGGAGCTATTTAAGAAAGTTATTCCCGCGCCTGTGGCATTGTTTGACCCGGCGATCGCTGTCGCCGAGCGGGTCGAAAAGCAGTTCTGGCCGCAGGAGGCGGGGGAGGGTAAGACGACGTTCTTGATAAGCAAAGACTCGCCGGGCTTCAAAGCTTTTGCCGAACGTCTATTTCCAAAGGCGCACTATACGCTCGAGGTGCTAGAGTAATGCCATGCGAGGCAAGAAGATATACATAGTCGGCATCGGCGGCATCGGGCTCTCCTCGCTCGCGCAGCTCTACCTACATGAAGGGGTACTTGTCTCGGGCTCGGATCGTAGCGAGTCACCAACAACCGAACTCTTAAAGTCAAAAGGTGTCCAGGTATTTATCGGCCAAGCGGAGCCACACGTGCCGCAAGATGCCGACCTGCTCGTGTACAGCGATGCGATACTCGAGGGCTCTGAAGGGTACGCCGAGCGCGTGCAAGCGCAAGAGTTTGGTATACCCGAACTGTCGTACTTTGAGGCGCTGGGCAAGATGACCGAAGGTAAAAAAGTTATTGCGATTGCTGGCGCGCACGGCAAGACGACGACGACCGCTATGACGATAGACGTGCTCGAGGCCGGAGGGCTGGACCCGACCGGCGTTGTGGGGTCGCTCCGCGCCAAAACCAAGAGCAACTTTCGCGCCGGCGCCGGCGAATATTTTGTAGTCGAGGCCGATGAATACCGCCGGCACTTTCTGAACTTTACTCCGTACATTCTCGTCATCACCAATATCGATGCTGACCACCTCGACTACTATAAAGATTTAGCTGACATACAATCAGCATTCCGCGAGTTGGCGCAAAAAGTGCCGAAGGACGGGTATATTGTGTGTGACATGCATGCCGAGAACGTGGCGCCGGTTATCAAAGGGCTCTCGTGCAATATCGTCGACTATCGCTCGCACTTTGACCCGGAGCTTGCGCTGAAAGTTTTGTCTCTGCATAGGGTCAACGCTGCTGCGGTGATGGCTGTTGCGCACATTCTCGGGATAGATGAGATGGTGGCACGCCAGGCGCTCGCCGATTTTGCCGGCACATGGCGCCGATTCGAATATAAAGGGAAGACAGCTTCGGGCGCGCTCGTGTACGACGACTACGGGCATCATCCGACCGAGATCTCGACTACGCTCCAGAGCGTTCGCGAGCAATTCCCAGAAAAGCGCATCATCGTCGCGTTCCATCCGCATCTCTACAGCCGCACTAAGGCCTTGATGGATGATTTTGCAAAAGCGTTCGGCGCCGCCGACCAGGTGCTGGTGGCGCCGATCTTTGCGGCGCGGGAAAAGCCCGACCCGAGCGTCTCGAGCGACATCCTGGCGGACCATATCCGTGCAGAGGGAAAGAATGCGCAAGCAGTCATCTCGCTTGAGGCTGTCGCCGACTATATTAAAAAGAACGCAAAAGAAGGCGACGTGGTCATAACGATGGGCGCGGGAGACATCTATAAGGCGGGAGAGGAGGCGCTTGAAACCAAATAAAAACTTGGAGGGTTATATAAAATCGAAGCGGCCGCCTGTAAAGGGCGGCCGCGCTAATTGTGGATCCTCAGGCCGCATCCACCTTCTTGTCCTCGAAGTAAATCGAAGGATTGGTGGTGCTGAACTTCTCGTGGGCGCCTTCTACGCACGCCCAGCGGAGCTGACCCTCGGGATTGCGGTCAGAAAACGGATGAGCATTGCAACCTTGCAGGTTGCAGAAGAATCGGCTCTGACGCTTCCATGACCGATGAACTTCTTCGATTTCCTCGGGCGTCAAAATCTTGAATGAAAGATCCACAGGTCTGACGGCCATCTTTTTCTCCCGGTTGTATGAGGAACTTTGAAACTACTTTACTGAACTTATTTGAAGAAGTCAATGATTTGTAGTAGGGTAGAGCGATGCAGAAACTATCCGTCGTGGCGACGCCGATCGGCAATCTCGAGGACATCACGCTGCGCGCCCTGCGCGTGCTCAAGGAGGCCAACGTTATTGCCTGTGAGGACACGCGTGTCACGAAAAAGCTCCTGAGCCACTTCGACACCCACACGCCTACGCTCGCGTTCCACGCAAATAGCGGGCCCAAGGGGTTCGAAAAAATACTGGCATTGCTTGAGGAGGGGAAGCATGTGGCGCTGGTGTCTGACGCCGGCACGCCGGGCCTATCGGACCCCGGGCTCGAACTTGTGTCGGTCGTGCGCGAGCGCCTGCCAGAAACTGTTATCGAAGCTATACCGGGACCATCGGCCCTTGCGGCGGCTATCTCTATCGCCGGCCTGCGCGCTGCGACATTCACCTTTTATGGCTTTTTGCCGCTCAAAAAGGGGCGCGAAACACTGTTCCGGGAGATAACAGCGAGCGAACGGGCCGCCGTTATGTACGAGTCGCCGCACCGAATACTTAAGACGCTCGAAAGCCTGGCAAAATCGCTCCCGCCGGAGCGCCGAGTGGGTATCTTCCGCGAGCTTACCAAGATGTACGAGGAGGCCAAGGTCGGCTCCGCGTCTGAAGTCCTCATCTACATGCAGGAGCACGCCGACAAACAGCGGGGAGAATTTGTGGTCATCGTCGAAGGGATGTAAAATACCCCTATGTCCAAAGAGATGTGGGTCATCGTGCTCGGTGTGTGGGTCGTCGTGGTCCCGTACCTCGGTATCCCCGGCTCGTGGCGCACCGCTATTCTTGTGCTCTCGGGCGTCGTCATTGTGGTCGTCGGATTTTTCCTGCGCGCCGACGCCACCATGCG
>CAZLHN010000041.1:0-6805 GCA_964559665.1 uncultured Candidatus Saccharibacteria bacterium | reverse complement strand
GCATCGGGCCGCCAGTTGTAGCCCTTATCGCCGCGGGGGCTTGGTCCCGCAAGAAAGATAGATTTCAGACCGGGTTCCTGTTTGACCCGTTCGCCGACATATACTGCTTTCATCAGCACTCTCCTTACGTTTCTATCTGAGGAGATTCAAACACCAAATATTCTTTTTGTCTACAAAGAAAATCGAGAAGGTCCGTCCGAAAAAGAAAAAGTAAAAACCCCGGTCGCAATAATGCGACCCGGATTGTTTTTTCAGAAAGGGGCAGTCGTGCGATAGCGGCCTGCTCCCAACCACTCGTCTCCTTCGGCCTTGGGGTAATCGGGCTCGCCGCGGGCGCTCCAATGGTCGCCCATATGGCAGAAGGCCGCCAGAGGAATAGTCACCCGGTCGTACGGACTGTAGCCGCTGACAATCCCCTCGGCGTACTTGATACCCATTTCCTGGTCGGGCGTCAGCGCGATCCCGTACTCACGTGCCTTCGCGAGCCGGAATGCCTGGGCGCCTTCCTTGGTATCCATGCCTTTCCGGCGCGTGAGCTTTCCGTCCTCTCCCGCCTCGTATGCCCAAGGCTTTTCGAGGTCGTGGAGATAGAAGCAAAGCATGACGTCCGAAAGCGAAAAGGGGAATGGCCGACCCCTCGCGGCAAGCGCCTCGTAGATAATTCTGAGGGCGTTCATGCCGTCGACAATGTGGTCGATGTAGCCGCCTTTCCATGCCTGATGATTGTGCGAAGAGCCCGGAACCTCTTCAAACAGCTTCTGATTTTCCGCGAGAAGCCGCTTGCAGCCAGCGCGGTTGGGCTCGTCGATGAGTTCGACCAGCTCTTCGATCGGCAGGTAGTCGAGGTTGATGCGTGCCTCGCGCATAGGTGCTCCTGTTTTTGTGGAAGAACTTTCCTCAACCTATCACTTTGCGCAGTTTTATCAAACGTTGAATAAAAGCCCCATTGCGTTATAATTCCCCGCAGACGAGCAGGGGAACTGCTAAAACTTCCTGATATATTTACGTTAGACCCAAGGAGGAACCAATGGGAAAACGTCCAGGATTCGACTACCATGACGACCCGATTCATGCGGGGACGTTCATGGATGATGTCGAGAAAGCTATGGCCGAGGATGCCGAGGCTGCGCGTCGGCCTTTGCGGCCACCAACGCGCAAGCTAGCGCTTCGTGTGCCGACTTCCGCATTGCAGGAGAGGCCCGAGGCCTTCAGGCTCGAGCCTACCACCAGGCGCCTGCTCAAGCAGGTCTTCGGTGATGCAATCGACTAACAAACCAAACCCGCCGGCAACGTGCCGGCGGGTTTTCCTTGGAGTAGACACTGCGGCCTTGGAGTACTAAACTTGGGCCAGTAGTCGAGCCCAAGGAGGATCCCATGGCTGTAGAGTCGGAAGACGGCAAGCTGCCTCCGCTCAGCAAGCGGGACAGGATTTTCCTCGTACTGCTCATGATCGGCGTCGTTATCGTGAACGGGATCGTTCTCTTGACCCATCTTCAGCACCGCCCCGACGCCGCAGCTCCAACTCCCTCAACCCAGCAATAACCGGGCTGAGGGAGCTCTTTTTGTAAGATTCTCATGCTGTCTGCGTCAGAGCGAGCATGAAAGCGCGTATAAAGAAAGTGCGAAAAGAATATGGCGCCGAAATGGCGGCGGTCGCGCTCGCGGCCGTGGTGGTTGTCGGCTACGCATATTGGGGCTCGCTCCTCGTTGGATAAAAAGAACCGCGCGCCTCTGGGGCGCGCGGAGATTGTGCTGCAGACGCGATCGCTACATGACCGCAATTTTTGAGGCTAGGCCGATATAGTTGGCCGGAGTAAGCGCATGCAGCTCCTGCTTGAGCTTGGCCGGAATATCGAGCGAGTCGATGAAGCGCGCGAGTTCCTGCGCGGTTGCCGATTTGCCCCGGGTCATGTCCTTGAGCAGGTTGTAGCTCCCGGCAAGCCCGGAACGCCGGAGGATAGTTTGTATCCCTTCCGCTACGACTTCCGGATGGTCGGCAAGCGCTTGAGCGATCTTTTGCTCGTTTGCCGATACCTTGCCAAGCCCTTTCGCCAGCGCCTCGTATGCCACGAGGCAATGGGCGAACGCGGCGCCGAAGTTCCGCTCCACCGTAGAGTCCGACAAATCGCGCTGGAGGCGCGAAATAGGGAGCTTCCGGCAGAAGAGTTCCATCAGCGCATTGGCCATGAGCAGGTTGCCCTCCGCGTTCTCAAAGTCGATCGGATTGACCTTGTGCGGCATCGCCGAGGAGCCTACTTCGCCCGCGACCGGCGTCTGGACCAGCCAATCATCGCTGATGTAGCGCCAGAGGTCCTGCGCGAAGTCGACGAGTATCACGTTTATGCGCATGAAGATTCCGAACAGCTCCGCATAGGTATCGTGCGGCTCTATCTGGGTAGTCCAGGAGTTGGGCTCGAACTCGAGCCCCTCGCCCGTGGCCGGCGACGTGTTGAAGCTGTCGACAAAACGGTTTGCGAATGCAACCCAGTCGACCTCGGGGAACGCGGCAAGATGTGCGCTGTGATTGCCGCTTGCTCCGTTAAGCTTGACCGTGAGCCGAAAATCGTCGAGATTCCCGAGCTGCCCGCTCATGCGCTGGGAGAACACCCGAAGTTCTTTGCCGAGCGTGGTGGGGCTTGCCGGCTGGCCGTGCGTACGCGCCAACATGGGGAGCCCGGCATATCGCGTCGCTTGTCCCTCGATCTTTTCGATGAGTTTCTCGAGCGACGGGATAAGAACCTCTCTGATTCCGCGCCGGAGCAGCAGTCCATAGGCCAAATTATTGACGTCTTCGGACGTCAGGCCAAAGTGGACCCACTCGATAAGCTTCGGAGGGAAGCCCAGCGAAGCGAGCCGCCGCCGGAGCCACTCCAGTACCGCCACGACGTCGTGGTTGGTCCTGGGGATGCCGTCCCAGTCCTGCGTCTCGATCTTTTTGATGACCGCCGCGTCCGCAAGGGTGAAGTCGGCGTGCAGATTGCTCGCCTTGCCCCACGGCGCCTTTTCAGAACCGCGGAGCTTGAGGTCCTCGGTAAGGAAAAGGAAGTATTCAACCGAGACTTCCAGACGCGCTTTGATGAGCGCAAACTCGCTGAAGAACGCAGCGAGTTTGGCAATCTTGTCCCGGTAGCGCCCGTCTATGGCGCCGACCGCCGTGAGAGGATTGAGTTCCAGGATGTCCATCACTTTTCTCCCTGTGTACGTTGTTCGTCCGCCGCTACGGTATCAGAAAACACTCTTGAAGACAATTTTGGGTGGTACACTAGATGATGATGGAAGACAGTGCTTTTTTACATCCGGGCCAGGCCGTGGCCGCTGCCGGCATACATGAGGGGATGCAAGTCGCCGATTTTGGCGCGGGGGCGGGGTTTTTTACCCGCGCGGCGGCGCGGGCGGTCGGCGACACCGGCGTCGTATGGGCGGTCGACCTCAACCGCGACCTTTTGCCGCGTATCAAGAACCTGGCCGCGGGCGAGGGGCTCAATACTGTAGAGGTTATCCACGGCGACATCGAGGCTGTGGGCGGCAGCAACCTGCCGGCCGATACGTTCGACTTCGTACTCATCACTAACGTGCTATTCGGCCTCGAGAATCGCGGCGAATGCGTCGCCGAAGCGCGCCGCGTGCTCAAAAAGTCCGGCCGCGCGCTGGTCATCGACTGGGCCGGCTCGTTCGGCGGCCTCGGGCCGCACCCGGATCATGTCATCAGCTTGGAGAAAGCGCAGAATCTTTTTGAGAAGCATGGCTTTGGCATACTCAGCCACATAGACGCGGGTGCGTACCATTGGGGATTTGTCGCTCGCAAAAAGGCCTCCGAAGGCCCATTATAGAAACAGGATATGTCTACGTTCCAGATAATCGTGCTCGGCATCTTCGCATCGCTCATCATGATCGGTATCGGCGTCTTCGCGATCTTTGGCGGAGTGCTGGGCGGCAAGAGCATCGGCAATGTCGTCATCTGGGGCACGCTCGACCAAGTGACGATGCAAAACGTCATCGACACGCTCCATGGCTCGGACAAATCACTCGAGGGTGTGACATATGTGCAAAAAAATCCCGACACCTACGAGGCCACCCTGGTTAACGCGATGGCCGCGGGCACCGGCCCCGACCTCGTGTTGCTGCCGGGCCAGGACCTGCTTTCTTTTTCTGACAAGATACTGACGATACCGTACAGCGCGGTGTCGCAGGGGAGCTTTACGTCCTCGTTTGTGGACGCGGCGCAATTGTTTTTGACTCCCCAGGGCGAGCTGGCGCTCCCGTTCACCATCGACCCGCTCGTGATGTACTGGAACCGCGACCTCTTTGCCTCGGCCGGCCAGGCAACGCCGCCGCAATATTGGAACGATTTCTTGGCGCTCGCGCCGAAGATAACCTCGCTCGACGCCAAGTCGACGGTCAAAAAAAGCGCGGTGGCGCTCGGGGAGTGGGGCAACATCCCCAATGCCAAGCTCATCCTCTCGGCGCTCTTTATGCAGACGGGAGACAACATTATCGTGCGCAACTCGAGCGGAGCGCCCGTCGTCGTGTTTGGCACGGCGCCCGACGGCGCCACCACCAATCCGGCCGAGTCGGCGCTGCGCTTTTATACCGAGTTTGCGAACCCGAGCAAGACCAGCTACTCGTGGAACCGCTCGCTCCCATCGGCCGAGGACGCGTTTGTGGCCGGCGACGTAGGCGTATACCTGGGGTTAGCCTCCGAGTACAGCGACATCGCGCAGCGCAACCCAAACCTGCGCTTCTCGGTCGCATTGCTGCCGCAGATACAGGGCAACAGCACGCAGGTGACCGAGGCCGCAATCACCGGTTTTGCCGTCCCGCGCAGCGCTAAAAACGTGCAGGGTGCGCTCATAGTCGCGGAAAAGCTCACCTCCCAGAGTGCCGCTGGGCTTATCGCGGGCGCGCTGTCGCTCCCGCCCGTGCGGCGCGACGTGTCTGTCGACACCTCGGGCTCAGCCGCGGCGGGCGTGTTCGTGCAATCGGCGCTTATCGCGCGCGAGTGGCTCGACCCGAGCCCGAGCGGCAGCGATAGCATATTTCAGGACATGATAGAATCTGTGGTGAGCGGCGCATCAGCTCCGGCTACGGCTGTCTCCGAAGGAGCGCAGTCGCTCCAGCAGCTTTTGCCAAAAATATGAGCATATTTCTTTTTAAACATCGGCAGAAAATATCTTTGCTTCTTGGCGTGGCAATGCTTGTGCTGCCGCTCGGGGTGGTGGGGGCAGCTACCAGTCCGATCGTTGCTCCCGCAAGTAGCCCGATTGTAGCTCCGGCCAGTAGCCCAATCGTAAATAGCAGTTCCAATACTGATAACGGTTGCACTCCCGGCACGCTGTGCAATCCGCTCAAGTTCAATACCGTGTGCGGGCTTGTCACGGGCCTGCTCGACGCCGTCATGATAATCGGCATCCCGATAGCGGTGCTCTTTATAGTATGGGCCGGGTTCAAGTTCGTGCTGGCGCAAGGGAACCCCGGCGAGCTCACCGAGGCGCGTAGCAACTTTCTCAACGTCATAATCGGCATAGGCATATTCGTGGGCGCGTCGCTCATTGCAGCCATCATCATCAATACGCTCAAGGAGCTCGGCGTCTCCGGCATCAGCTCCTGCTAAACCATGCTTTCCCACTCATCATCGCTCAAGGACTTGGTGACATTCGTCATCAACATCATCACCCTCATCATCCCCGTACTGACCGTGCTCGCGCTCGTCATCTTTTTGTGGTCGGGGGTGCGGTACATATACAAGGCGGAGGAAACTGCGGGCAAGGGCCCAGAGCGCGATGCGATGCTGTGGGGACTCATTGCGCTCTTCGTGCTCTTTTCCATCTGGGGGATACTCAAGATACTCAGCAACACGCTCCTGGGCACCGACTCCGGGGGAGTAGGCGCTCCCGACGCGACGGGCGCTCCCGTAAATATCATTCCGCCGGGGACCCAATAGGCTAGGGCTATCCACACGCCTGCCTTGTAGTGTGGTGCCTGCCTGCTACAGTAAAGCCATACACGTAAATCATTTTTATGACAAATCTCCAAAGTCTTATACAGC
This sequence comes from uncultured Candidatus Saccharibacteria bacterium, assembly GCA_964559665.1. Taxonomy (GTDB): domain Bacteria; phylum Patescibacteriota; class Minisyncoccia; order Phycocordibacterales; family SBAW01; genus GWA1-54-10. The sequence continues at coordinate 759 of CAZLHN010000041.1, read as the reverse complement.
TTGCGAGCACCGTGCTCAACTCGCTCATCCCGCTTTTGATAGCACTCGCCCTCGTGGCGTTCTTTTGGGGCTTGGTTAAATACGTCCTCAGCGGCGGCGAAGACCACGAGCAGGGCAGAAACATCATGATAGCGGGACTCGTGGCGCTTTTTATCATGGTCTCGGTCTGGGGAATCATCCGATTGGCTCAAAACACGCTGCTCGGCGGCGTGGACAACGGCAACTCTTTGCGCGCTCCTTCGGTCCCGCAGCAGTAGCCTATGGCCGACGTTGCGCATAGCCTTGTCGCCAAACTCGATACATACGTCATCAACCCGATCATCGCGCTGATATTCGCGGCGGGGTTGCTGGTGTTTATCTTCGGCATCGTGGAGTTTATGTGGGAGATGCAGGGCGGGGAAGCGACGGGCAAGGAAAAGGGCAAGCAGCATATGCTCTGGGGCATCATAGGGATGTTTATCATGGTTGGGGCCTACGCGATACTAAAGATAGTCGCAAATACCATCAGCGTTCCGTATCACTACTAGGTAAATAAAAACAAGAACGCCGCGCTCCAAAGGGGAGCGCGGCGTTGCTGCAGTTAGCTGGAGTGAGTCTTCCCGTCACTCAAGACCTTGCGGTCAGGTGTGATAGGTCACATCCAGCATGATCGGCTGTCCGGCTTGTACATTCTGCCAGCCGGTAATGGAGACGCCGTTGTAGGCGTCTTCCCCTCCCTTGCAAACAGGCTTGGGAGTCTTACCGGGCTCTACCGGCATC
>CAZLHN010000040.1:0-6846 GCA_964559665.1 uncultured Candidatus Saccharibacteria bacterium | reverse complement strand
GGGCCCATAGCTCATTTGGTAGAGCGCCTCATTTGCAATGAGGAGGTGACCGGTTCGATCCCGGTTGGGTCCACCACTTGTTTTTTAGCTGCTGTGTCGGTAGGGTAATAACGGACGTGTTTTTCCAACAAAACGAGGTGTAGATATGCATACATACGTTCATCCGCGCAGCCAAGCGCCTATCATCGGCATGCGGCTGGCGGCAGGCGCCGTCCTTCAACAGGGCGATGTCTATGATTCAACAACCGGCACATGGGAAGCATGCACAAGCCCGGGTGTTGCGCTGGGGAAGACCGAGACCATATGGGTGCGGCCTGGCGCAGACTTGTCCAACAATGCCCGCGAACTGCTGGCACGCCTGGTGCGCAAGGGCAGCACAACTTGTCTCGTCAAGCGACAACGTGACCGAAACTATTATGTCACCAGTAACCCAGGCCATAACTGGGATGGCAGGATGGGCCACACCTATGTCAAACATCCTGAGTGCGTGCAAGAACTTGTTGAGTACGGACTGCTTGTACGCGGCGAGCACGCCGTCGAGAACTGGCACGCTGACTGTTCCGAGTGCGCACCGGATGCGATCAACGAGACCTTTACCCTTACCGAAGAGGGCAGTCGGTTTCTGGCCAACTAGTTCTCGCCGATTCACACAAACCGCAGCCGCCCCGGACTCTAGGGCGGCTTTTCTTTTATTTATCTTATTGTATAGTGCTTTTCGGATTGCCGACAAAAGGAGCATAAGATGAAAAAGATAAAGATCATTGCAGTGCCGCCTGGTTTTGCTCCCGACAAGATCCGGAAGCAATGGGTGGGAGTCGAGATCCCGCTGGCTACGAAAAAGGACTTCGCAGAAGATCCAGTATCCGGCGTTACGGTTGGAAACGAGAACGCGAATGGCTACGTCGTCCTGCGGTCAAAGGCAATAATCGCCCTTTACGATGCAGGAAGGAACGAAGCCGCAGCCTTTTGGGAATCTTTGCCGCTCGGCAGATACCTCGAGTTCAAGAAGGAAATATGCGAAGCAGCCTAGCCGCTTCGCGCATACTCAAGCCCCCGCGACACCATCAGCGGGGTTTTTCTTTTATAAAAAGTGCGCTCCCTTTTGGGGAGCGCTTAGGTTTTGGACTGCTGCGATTTTATGCCGCCATGGTCGGCTTGGTCAGGAGCTTGCACAAGAGAGCAAGTCTCTCGCGCATGTCCTTGCGGTGGACGATCATGTCGAGCATGCCGTGCTTGTAGAGATCCTCGGCGGATTGGAATCCCTTCGGGAGCTCGAGCAACTTGAGCGCCTTCATGATCACCCGCGGCCCCGCAAAGCCGATAATCGCTCCCGGTTCGGCGATGTGGATGTCGCCGAGCATGGCGTAGGAGGCGGTGACGCCGCCCATGGTCGGGTTAGTGAGCACAACGATGTAGGGGAGTCCCGCTTCGCGCAGCTCTTCGCGCGCGATGGTCGTGTTGGGGAGTTGCATGAGCGAGAAGATGCCTTCCTGCAAACGCGCCCCGCCCGAGGTAGCAAACATAATGAAGGGGACATTCCGCCTAACCGCTTCCTGCATACCTTTTACTACAGCGTTGGCTGTCCCAACGCCAAGTGTCCCGCCGATAAAGCGGAAGTCGTGCGCGGCCACCACTACCGGCTGTCCCGTGATGCGGCCGTAGGCGAGCACGACCGCCTCAGTATTACCCGTTTGCTTCTGGGCGTTTTTGACACGCTGCGTGTGGCGTATGCGATCGCGGAACTTAAGCGGATCATGCACGCGCTTTGGCGTCGGAATATCCTCCCACTTTTTGTCGTCGAAGATCGACTCAAAGCGCGCCGCCGGCGTAATCGGCAGGTGGTGATTGGAGCCCGGGATAACAAAGAGATTATTCTCGACTTCCTTGCGGGGAACCAACTTTCCGTCGGTCGGGTCCTTCATCCAGAAATCCTTCGGGGGCTCGCGCCGCGTCAGAAGCTGCTTGATCTTAGGTGGGAATTTGATGAGCCAATTCACGAGTTCCTCCCATGACGTGTTGCCAAGGCTACTATCTAGAGCGATTGAACCACACTCCCGGGCATTTGAAAACAGGCATACTTATGTGGTATTGATAGGTCAGGAGTACAACCTTTTTACGGCCAACGAGGGAGAAGATACATGCCGCAGAAAGAGCCGAACTTCCACAAGATCGGCTGGAAACAGGTCGATCACGACACGGGGCTCCTTTTGGAGTACCTCGCCGAACACCAGCGCAGGCATAAGAAGAAGTTTGCCGCGCTAGCCTTCATCTCGCGCGGCGGCGGAGTGCCGGCATCCATCATGGCCTATGCGCTCGGTATCACCTGGATGGACGTGTTCAATATCACGTCCTACCACGGCACGCGCCAAGGCAAGGTCACGATCGATAAGGGCCTGCATCCCGATACCATCGCCCGTGTCGGCAAGGACGGAGAACGCCTGCTTGTGGTCGACGATTTGGCGGACGGAGGAGCCACTCTGCGGGCGGTCCGGGCGCTGTATCCCCGGGCGACCATTGTTGCTCCGTATGTGAAGTCGAAGAAGGACGGCATCAAGGTGCTCGACGCCTGGGCCGTGCAGATCCCGGGATCTACCTGGTATGCGTTCATCTGGAGCAAGCGGGAGAGGGACTCGGCGGTAAAGGAGTTCCGGGAGAAGAACCGGAAGAAGAATCGCAAATGAACTCGAAAACGGCGGTCGCGACTAGTCGCGACCGCCTTTATTTTAATCCTTGTATTGCGGATTAAGCTGCTGGGTCACTCGTATAAAAGTGGTGCGCTTGGGGAGCTCGCGCAGATGCGCCGCGCCGACGTATGTGCATGCCGAGCGCAGGCCGCCCAATATGTCCTGCAAAGTATTCTCGATCGGACCCTTATATTCGATCTCGACGCTTTTGCCCTCGCTCGCGCGGTATTTGGCGACGCCGCCGTGGTGCTTCTGCATCGCTTCCTGCGAGGACGAGCCGTAATACTTTAGATATTCCTTGCCGTTCTTTGTAAATCGCTCCATCTCAGCTTCCTCGTGGCCGGCAAACATGCTGCCCATCATCACAAAATCCGCTCCTGCGCCGAAGGCCTTAGCCACATCGCCGGGCACCTGGCAGCCGCCGTCGGAGCATATACGCGCGCCGATGCCGTGCGCCGCATCCGCGCACTCGATGACAGCCGAAAGTTGCGGATAGCCCACGCCGGTCATCTTGCGCGTCGTGCACACCGAGCCCGGGCCGATGCCTACCTTTATGATATCGACTCCCGCGAGTGCGAGCTCCTCGACCATTTCGCCGGTCACCACATTGCCCGCCATCAGTATCTTGTCAGGGAAGCGGGCCCGCACCCGCCCGGCAAACTGCACGAAGCGCTCGGTGTAGCCGTTGGCGACGTCGATGCAGATGCTCGCTATCCTGCCTTCGTCCATCACAGCGAGCAGGGCGTCCAGTTGCTCGACATCGCGCTCCTTGATACCCATCGTGTAGAACACATACGGCGCCTCCTCGGGAGTAAGCGACTCGAAGAATCCTTTCAGCTCCAGAGTAGGGTAGTACTTATGGAGCGCGACGAGCATTTTGTGCGCGATAAAAGCACGTGCCATTGCCATCGTGCCGACGCCGTCCATGTTGGCGGCGATAAGCGGTACGGTAGCGAGCGATTGTCCCGAAGACTTAAAGTCAAATGTGCGGGTGAGATCCACTTCTGAGCGGCTGGTGAGGGTAGAGCGCTTGGGCCGGATAAGAACATCCTTGAAGTCGAGCTTGACGTCCTCCTCGAGCCGCATACATACCGCATCTTAGCACACCCCCTGCATTTGTGGACCCTACGAGAATCGGACTCGTGCCTCGGCAATGCGAATGCCGCGTAATACCACTTTACTAAGGGCCCTTTTACTAGAGTAGGGTACAACAAAAAACCTTGCGGCTCAATATTTTCTAACCTTGGTCGGAGTGCCGAGAATCGGACTCGGGTCTTACGCACCCGAAGCGCATGTAATACCACTATACCACACTCCGTTTGTCAAACTTTTCTACGCTATTTTATCTCACACATATTCGGGGTATGTGTGGTGCACCCTGGAAGGCTCGAACTCCCGACCTCGCCCGTGTGAAGGGCGCGCTCTAACCAACTGAGCTAAGGGTGCGATACGCTACAAAGTAGCATGAAAAACTTATATAAAAAAGTGGTACTATTACAAGCATGACGTACTCAATCGTGCTGGGGTTCCACTTGGCCGCTGCGGCGGTGACCGGGATTGTTATTCTTTTCGCCATGTACTCGCTGTTCCGCGAGATGAGCGCTTACTACCGTGCGGCGGCGCTGGCTCTCGGATTTATCGCAGCCTTTGAGGTGCTCTCCGGCACGGCGCTCGCGATACTTTCGCCGCAGCTTTCGGCCGCAGCGCTAAGCCTGCATATTGTCGAATACCTCGGTGTGTGCGCCATCGCCGAGTCGCTCCTTTTCGCGCGGATGCAAAAGCTCTCGCTTGCGTTCCCGCTCAGGCTTGCCGCGTCGCCGGTCTTGGCGAGCGTGGCGCTCTTTGTAGCGGCGATCTCCTTCGGCTTCTGACCTTATATGCCGCACTTCGGCACATTCGCACTGCTCGACCCCAAGGGTACCGTTGCGCTCGCTGAGCGCGGGCTCATGCTCCACGCGGTGGAGTTTATGCTCATTGTGGCGATCCCGGTATACATCCTGCTCTTTTTCTTTGCGTGGAAGTATCGCGCGGGCAATACCAAAGCCAAGTATATGCCCGACTGGGAGCACTCCAAGATGGACGAACTCATCTGGTGGGCGATACCGCTTGAGATAGTGCTCATACTCGGCGCACTCACCTGGACGAGCACGCATGCGCTCGCACCGAATAAACCCCTCAGCGGCACCCCGCCACTTGTGATCGAGGCCGTCGCTCTGGACTGGAAGTGGCTTTTTATATATCCGGATCAAAGTATCGCCACGGTGAACTATGTCCGTATCCCGGTCAACCAGCCGGTCGAGTTCGAGGTCACGGCCGATGCGCCGATGAACTCTTTCTGGATCCCGCAGCTGGGCGGCCAGATCTACGCGATGACCGGCATGATCAACGCGCTCAACCTCGAGGCGAGCGACGTGGGCAAGTACGCCGGCGGCTCGAGCAACTACAGCGGCGCTGGCTTTGCGGGGATGAAGTTCACCGCCGAGGCGACGTCGCAAAGCGACTTTGACGCATGGGTGCAGATAGTGCGGCTATCCTCCAATACGCTTAGCACCTCGACCTATGCAGATTTGGCGCAGGCAAGCGCGGATAATCCCGTACTATACTATGGCGCCGTGGAGCAGAACCTCTACAATGAGATTGTAACCAAATTCATGGATCTCAAATCTATGCAGATGCAGATGAACGACGATGACTAATCTATTCGGCATACTTACGCTCAGCGCATTCGTGCACGGGCCGATCGAGACCATCCCGCAGGTCGTCGTCGTGCTTGCGGGGCTCGGCACCGCCGGCCTGCTTCTGTACTATAAAAAAGTAGGATGGCTCTACAAGAATTGGCTCACCAGCCTCGACCATAAAAAGATCGCGGTCATGTATTTTATACTTTCGTTCGTGATGCTTCTGCGCGGCGGAGTAGATGCCGCGATGATGCGCGTGCAGCAGGCCACGAGCCTCCCCGGCAGTCCCGGGTACCTCACGCCCGACCACTACGGCCAGATCTTCACCGCGCACGGGGTCATCATGATATTTTTCGTCGCGATGCCGTTCATGTTCGCGATACTCAACTACATCGTGCCACTCCAGATAGGGGCCAGAGACGTGGCCTACCCGTTCCTTAACTCGGTTTCCTTCTGGCTCACGGTCGCGGGCGCCATGCTTGTCAACATCTCGCTCGTGATAGGGGACTTTGCCGCGACCGGCTGGCTCGCATATCCGCCCTTATCCGAGCTCCAGTACAGCCCCGGTGTCGGTGTGGACTACTACATCTGGGCGCTCCAGATAGCCGGCGTCGGCACGCTTATCGCGGGCATTAACTTTTTGGTCACGATCATCAAGATGCGCGCGCCGGGTATGACCCTGATGCGCATGCCGATATTCATCTGGACCAGCCTTGGCTCGATGATGCTCGTGATATTCGCCTTTCCGATACTCACAGTGACGCTGGCGCTGCTTGCACTCGACCGCACGCTCGGGATGCACTTTTTTACCACCGACCTCGGCGGCAATGTGATGATGTACGTCAACCTCATCTGGGCGTGGGGCCATCCGGAGGTGTACATCCTGATCTTGCCCGCGTTCGGCATATTTTCCGAGATCGTGCCGGTCTTCTCGCAAAAGCGGCTCTTCGGCTACACGTCGATGGTAGTCGCGACCATGAGCATCGTCGTGCTCTCGTTCCTGGTATGGGTGCACCACTTTTTTACCATGGGCGCCGGAGCCGACGTCAACGCGTTCTTCGGCATCATGACGATGGTGATCGCGATACCGACCGGTGCCAAGGTATTCAACTGGCTGTTTACCATGTTCCGCGGGCGCATCTTGTTTACCACGCCGATGCTGTGGTTCATTGGCTTTCTCAGCACTTTTATTATCGGCGGTATGTCAGGCGTGCTCATGTCGATTCCCGGCGCGGACTTCGAGCTCCACAACAGCCTGTTCTTGGTGGCGCACTTCCACAACATGATAATCGGCGGAGTGCTCTTCGGATTTTTTGCGTGGTTTACGTATTGGTTCCCGAAGGTCTTCGGCTTTACGCTCAATGAGCGGATCGGCAAGTGGGCGTTCTGGAGCTGGATCGTCGGATTCCTCCTCGCATTCATGCCGCTCTATATATTGGGCTTTATGGGCGCGACCCGCCGGCTCGACGTCATCGATCCTTCTT
>CAZLHN010000039.1:0-6929 GCA_964559665.1 uncultured Candidatus Saccharibacteria bacterium | reverse complement strand
TCTGCTGGGCTATCTCCGTTAAGACACCGGATAAGAGGAAGGAGCATGTCGATAGGGTCGTTTCGGAGCTTAAGGAAGGGATGCGCCGGCCCTGTTGCTGGGTGGGCTGCACGCACCGAAAGGACAAACCGCTGAGCCCTTCGCAAAAGTTCGTGCTCGGTATGCGAGTCAAAAAGAAATAGTTGACAAACCGATAAATGTAATATAACGTACCGCCTGGCTGGATGAAGATGTTTTTTAGTGCTCTTACAGATCAGCCAGACGCATCCCAACAGAGGAAAGGGTACGGTATGAACCTGGAGAAAATCGGAGATCTTCTCGAGACCATCGAATCGATCCTGAATACCGAAAGCGGCGCTGGCAAAAAGGCGCTGGCTCCGCTTTTCGACGAGCTCTACGAATCGGTGGTCGGAAAGTACCGCCCGGTCATCCAGGCGGCCCCGCTCTTGGTGGGCAAAGTCGCGGGCGACGCCGCCCCGATCGTTACCGCGATTCTCAAGGGCGTGAACGACGTCGTCGAGAATTCTGAATTCAAGGCGGAGATCGAACGGGCTCGCGGTATTCGCGCCACAAACCGTCGCGATAACTACAAGGCCTATACCAAGGCGGGCTTCTCCCGTGCCGAGGCTATGGCCCTCGTCTTGGTTGACGCGGCCAACGCCAAGGCAGCCTTCGCGGACTTTTACAAGAACGTCAGGGCTGCCAGCTCATCGTCCAACGGCGACTAGACTGGACCTTCAGCAGGTGCGCAACCCCCGGACTTCGTGTGCCGGGGGTTTTGCTATTTACGCTTACATAGATATTTTCAAAGTTTGATGCTATTTTTGATTCTCCTGATCTTCAGTGGAGGTTCTTTTGAGCGAGCTGTGGGAAGTGCTGGTGCCGCGCGCCTTTAACGACGGCACGGAGATACCGCTCAGCCACCATCATGTATGGGACGAGCGCGTGCGGAATATCTCGGGCGGCTTAACTATCCTTAAGTCTGCAAAAGGCTTCTGGCAGAGCCCGAGCGGCGAGATCTTTCAAGAATCGATGATCCCGGTGCGGGTGGCTTGCACCGAGGCGCAGATACGCGAGATCGTCGACTTTACGATCGGCCATTACCAGCAAAAGGCGGTGATGGCGTATCGCGTAAGCGACTACGTAATCATCAAGCACCAAAGCGAGTAAAACGAATGCAGAGGCCGCTCCAAAGCGGCCTTTTCTTTTTATGTCGAGTTTATTTCAGCACGTTCCACATGCCTTGGTCTTCGGCTCCGCCGAGGCTGAAGATCGCCACACCGCGCACGCCGAGGCTGTGCGCTAGCTGTACCTTGTCGGCTATCGCCTGCGCGTCGCTCCACGTTACGTAGTTGAAGGGCTGGCTCGTATTCACCTGGCTGCCGTCGTTCTGCACGGTTGACGTTGTTGGTGCTGACTGCTGCGTCTGCGTCGAGTTGGCCCCTGTAGGGGCAACCGTTGCGAGCGAATTCGGATTATAGATAAAGCCGAGTTCGTTGGCGCTGGTTCGCGTCGGCGTGATGCCCAGCTGCGCCGCTATTTGTGTCGCATATGGCGGGTTAAACGCCCACAGCACGTTGTATTGGAAGGAGCCGTTAACCGGCGTCACCTGGTACTCGTACCCGTAGTTGGGGATGCCGATGATCAATTTATTTTTGGCGATGCTCTGCGCCGCGAGGCTGACAACCTCCGCGACCCAGCCCGGGTCCGCAACTGGCGCGTAAGGTGCGATACGTGCGGCGTCGAGCCGCAGGTCTATCGTGCCCTGGTCGTAGGCCATTATCTCGACACGGTCGCAGTATTTATTCATCTGCGTGTAGTCATTGGCATAGTCGGTGGCATCGGCCGGGATTGTGGCGCCGGGGCTGTAGCGGTCGTTGAGCGGCTCGCGCGCCTCGACGGTGCAATAGACCCACTTGGTGCCCATGCGCTCGTAGAGCCCCTTGAGGAATGTCGAAAAGTAATTGATGGTGTCGGCCTCTTTTGCCTCAAAGTCGATGTCGACTCCGTCAAAGTTATTCGCCTTGGCCAAGTTCGCTATCGCGTCCTCAAGCGCGATGCGCGTGGTCGAGTTGCTCAATATCGCCTGTTCTTGCGCGCCGTTGCCCCACTCGATGGTCGGTATCACGCGTACTTTTTGTGCCTTGGCAGCAGCGATAAAATCGGGCCACGGTGCCTGCGTAATGTCGGCACTATCCACCAACGTGCCGGAATTCGAGACCGTATAGCCGAACGGCATCACGGATGTCATTTGAGCCAAGTGCGGCAGCACGTCCTGGGTGCCGGTGGCCGCGCGCCAGTCCGGTATCCAGCCCGATATTTCGAACTTGCCGGTGGCGGGACCAGTCAGCGAAGTACCGCTGACCTGGCTTGGCTGTGCCGGGGCGGATGCAGCGCCAAGGGCGGCCTGCGTTTTTGGGCCCGCGATGCCGTAGCCTGCGATAGTGTCGCTTGCGCAGATTATATTCTGTGCGCACTGGAACTTCTCGACGGCCGCCTGGGTTAGCGGGCCGAAGTATCCGGTGGCGCTGCCCGAGGCCAAGTATCCCTTGGCGATGAGTTCCTGTTGGAGCGTGATGACGTCGGTGCCCGAAAGCCCGAGGCTAAGGGAGCGCGCAGCGGCAAAAGCGCTTGCCGGCAAAAGCAATAAAAATAGGAGCGGCAAAACCAGTGTGAGTCCGCGTCTCATAGCTATATAGTAGCAGACGCGTACATGTGTTTTCTATTACGATTGTTATACTGGCTTTATATAATGAATATCACCTTGATAGGCATGTCCGGAGCGGGGAAGAGCTTTGTCGGCGGGATACTCGCCAAGCGCCTCGGGTACTCTTTTATCGATACCGACAAGCTGATTGAGGGGAAGCACGGCATGGAGCTGCAGTCTGTTTTAGATACGCTGGGAGAGGAAAAGTTTTTGGAGGAAGAGGCTCTGCAGATTTCTAAACTAAAAGATATCGAAAATACGATTGTCGCCCCGGGCGGGAGCATCGTTTATTCGCAAGATGCTGCAGCGTTGCTTAAAAATATTTCCAAAGTGGTATATCTTTCTGCGTCAGCCGAGTTTATAGAACAAAGAGTCGACACGACCTCTCGCGGCATAGTGGGGCTCAAGGATAAAACATTCAGGCAATTATACGAAGAAAGGCGGGCGCTGTACGAACAGATGGCCGATCATACGATTGCCGTTGAAGGCAAAACTGGAGAAGCGATAGCGGAAGAGATTCTTGCCCTGCTTGGGATTCCGTTGTAATTTGTGGGGCGGAAGATCAAACGCAAGGAGCGGATCATGAGCCAATTCAAATTGGGAGGAGTGCCGAGTCACGCATACGAGCTTTTCTATCGTTTGCGCGACGCGGTGAACGAGCCGGATGGCAAAGGGGAACAGTGGTCGGATGCGCTTAAGGCATTACTTGATATTGGTGATCCGAGCAAGGCCAAGAGCCGCCTGGAGTCGGGCAAGATCTACACCGGAGCCCTCGCCGGAACTATCTCCTCAGTCAACCAGCGAGGAAATGCAGGCGTGGTGCGCTTGGATACTCCCCTTGGAAAGCTTTCGCTGGGTGTTATCAGCCCCGAAACCGAAGGCCGGATCGCGTTTATGAATCAGCAGCAAGACGGCAAGCTGAAGGCCGGCACACCGGTCGTTATAGCCAGCTGGCAAAAGGGCCCAGAGGCCCTCCGGATCCTCAAACTCGCGCCGCCGGCATAAGCAGTGCGCTGGTTCTAAAGGTCCCGACGGAAGTCGGGACCTTTTCTTTACGGATGACTTTTTAGCCGGGCCGGAGTAGTATCTGGCGAGAAATGAACGCTTAAGAGCAGGGAGGACAGGCTCATGGAAATCGGCAAGGCGAATATCGTGCAGGCGGAATTCTTCCATGTGGGAGGAAACAACGTTGATTCGCTCGAAGAACTCGGCAATGAGATTTTCGGGCGCGTTCAAGATGGTCTTCCCCTCGCAATGGAAGGAATCGAAGTTCCTCCGCCACTCAAGACGGTGGTGCGGTTTTATGATGATGACGGGGCAGTCACCGCTTTCGTAAAGGAAGCTGCGCGCTTGCGGGAGAACCACGACCTTCTGTTTGAAGCGTTTCCCTCGGCGGGCTGGTTTCGTCGGTGGTGGATTGATCGTCAGACCGCTCAACTAGCCGGCAAAATTGTAGATGCAAAGGGCGAGGCCCTGATACTTGCGATCCGGCAGTTTGCTGCCGCAGTCCAGGCGTCTAAGCCGATAGGGGTGGAGTGCCTCGACCATTCCTTTCGGCCGATGAAGCCAGAAGAGTCGCATGAACTGGTCGAGAAGGTAGAAGCAGCAAAAAGCCTCTGGCTGTTCGTCTTCCAGCCTAATGACCTCCTCGCCGACAGCAATAAAAGCATCGCCCGACTCATGTAACTTTGTAGACACAAGCGGCCACCCTGGGTGGCCGCTTCTTCTTTTTGCTATACTTGCTCAATGCATCCTATATATACCTACACCGTGCCGGTTTACATCAAGCTGCTCGGCGGACTTAAGAACGTCCTCGCCAAGGCGGAAGCCCATGCAAAGGAAAAAGGCATGAGCGAAGAGGCATTTTTGAACGACGCGCTTGCACCCGATATGTTTCCGCTTAAAAAGCAGGTACAGGTTGCGTGCGACCATACCAAGGGAGCGATAGCCCGTCTCACGGGGAAGGAGAATCCGAAGATGGAGGACAATGAGGCCACCTTTTCGCAGTTGCAGGCCCGCATCGACAAGACGCTCGCGTTCGTAAAGACCGCGAGCGAGGCGGAATTCGTCGGCTCAGAGGAGCGCAAAATCATCTTGCCGTTTCGCGAGGGCAAATATCTGACCGGCATGGAATATCTGCTCGAGTATGCGATGCCGAATTTCTTTTTCCACCTGGTCACCGCCTACGGCATCGTGCGCAAGAACGGTGTCGCGATAGGCAAAGCCGATTTTATAAACGGCCTGCCGCTTAAGAACCTCTAAACCACAGACGCGACAAAAGTAGGTGCTATGCTGACGCTATGAGGAGAATAGGATCCTTAATTGTTTCTCTCGTCTTTGCGTACGGGGCGGCGTTCGTCGGCTCCTTCTTTACGATAAGCGCTATCGACGCTTGGTATACAACGCTTGCCAAGCCAGAGTTCAGTCCGCCTAACTGGGTTTTCGGTCCTGTGTGGACTGTATTGTACGCGTTCATGGCAGTTGCGGCCTGGCGCGTGTACGAGGCGGGCAAGACATCGCGCATCCATATGGCCCTGCGCGTGTACGGCGTCCAGCTCGTGCTCAATATAGCCTGGTCGATCGTGTTCTTCGGCATGCATGCGCCGGCGTTGGCACTTGTTGTGATACTCGCGCTCCTTGCCTCGATACTCGCGTGCGCAAAGTTGTTTTACCCTATAGACCGTGTTGCGGCGTATCTTTTCGCGCCATATATTGCTTGGGTATCGTTCGCGACATATCTTAACCTGATGATAGTCGTGCTTAATATGCATTAATCTGTATCGTATGCCACATACCGCTCAAGAACCGCACGCAGAAAGGCACGAAGCACAACTTAACTGGCTGCGAGCGGCCGTATTGGGTGCAAACGATGGCATCGTCTCGGTCGCTTCTATTATTGTCGGCGTTGCAGGCGCCACAAATACTGCCGGGTTTATTTTGACGGCTGGGGTAGCCGGGCTTGTAGCAGGGGCGCTGTCGATGGCGGTTGGGGAGTATGTATCCGTCAGCGCGCAGCGCGATACCGAGAGAGCGCTCCTTGAAAAGGAGCGATACGAGCTTGAGCACGAGCCCGAAGCAGAGCTTAAGGAACTCGCCGGACTGTATGAAGCCAAGGGATTAAGCCCCGCAACTGCGCGTATCGTTGCTAAGGAGCTTACAGCCAAAGATGTATTTGCCGCGCATGTAGACGCAGAGCTGGGCATCGACCCAAATAATTTAGTCAGCCCCTGGCAAGCGGCTTTTGCGTCAGCGGCGTCGTTCACGGTGGGAGGCATCATCCCGCTTCTGGCGATCGCGCTTCCACCTGCTTCAACGCGAGTGATAATAACCTTCGTTGCCGTGATCGTAGCTCTTGCTATAACCGGCACATTGAGCGCCCAGGTTGGCGGCGCCAACAGAACGGTCGCAACGCTGCGGGTTGTGGTAGGCGGCATCATTGCAATGATCGTTACGTTCGGTATCGGAAAGATATTCGGTGTGGTCGGTATATAATCTGCGGATATGATCAAAAGAAAACAATACGTCGTCGGTTTTCTGTTCCGCGATAAAAAGGAAGTAGCATTGGTGCAAAAGACGCACCCGGCCTGGCAAAGGGGAAAGCTAAATGGCGTGGGCGGCGGCATTGAAGGCGATGAAACGCCGCTTGAGGCAATGCGCCGCGAGTTTTTGGAAGAAGCGGGAGTGGATGTACAAGATTGGCGTGAATACGCACTCATGCACGAGAAGGAATGCGATGTATACTTTTTTGTTGCGCATGGCGACTATACAATCGAGTCGAAGACCGAAGAAAAAGTGGCTTGGTACAAACTCACCGATATAAAAGCGCTTCCCATCATCAATAATCTGGACTGGCTTATCCCGCTCGCGCTCGACGATAAGGCTTCCTACTCAACCATAGACTACGTACAAAATAAGAACGCATGAAGACCTTCAGCGAAAAAGTGGTCGAACTCGCGCTTTCTGTCCCAAAAGGGCGCGTGACCACCTACGGTCGCATCGCTGTTGCGGCCGGAGCTGGGCCGATGGCCTCGCAGAGCATCACTGCCATCCTCGGCAAGGCCTGGGACGCGGGAGAGAAGAAGATCCCGTTCCATCGCATCGTCTACGCCGACGGGACCGTATGGATGAATAATGAGTATCGCAAAAAGCGCACCGAACTCTACAAAAAAGAGGGGATCAAACTCGATAAGCAGGACAGGATAGAAAACTTCCGCGACGTTTT
>CAZLHN010000038.1:0-7044 GCA_964559665.1 uncultured Candidatus Saccharibacteria bacterium | reverse complement strand
AAAATACTCTGGACGCATTTCGGCATCTCCGGCCCGCTTATTCTTAACAACGCCTACCAAGTAGCATACCTTTTGCAAGGCGGTGCGGTAACAGCGCAGCTAGACCTCTTTCCAGCACTGGACTCGGCGGCGCTCGAGAAAAAAATTATCGGCGTATTTGACGCCAATAAAAACAAGACGCTTAAAAATGTTTTAAAAGAATTTTTGCCGGTCGGCACACACTCGGGGCTGGCGCTGGCGCTTGCCGGCACGGCTGACCTTTCAAAACAAGTGAACGCCGTAAGCAAAGAAGAGCGCAAGCGCCTCGTGCGCATGCTTAAGGCGCTGCCGCTTACCATAGAAGGCCTTATGGGCTTCGATAGGGCGGTCGTGGCGGACGGCGGCATTCCGTTAGAAGAAGTGGATACCAAAACCATGCGCTCGCGCAGAGTCGCCAACCTTTTTGTAACCGGCGACCTGCTCCATATTAACCGTCCGTCCGGAGGCTACTCGTTGCAGCTATGCTGGTCAACTGGTTATGTGGCGGGGACAAGCGCCGCGCAAAAATAGTGCTGCCTAACAACAGCCGATGTGAGGAGTTGGGAGGCAGCACTATTTTTGTGCGGCGCCCAACAGTGGATAACGGGCCTGGTGTACATATGGGGCCGCATGTGCTATACTTAAGGGGTCTAAGAGACTAAAGAAAAGGGGTCGGATTTCTAAAGCAATTTAAGCAATCAATCACACACAAGCATGACAGGAGTAATAAAGACATTGACGGACCGTGGATTCGGATTCATCTCTCGCGAAGGCGAGGCGAAGGATCTCTTCTTCCACTCAAAGGAGCTCCAGGGTGTGACGTTCGACGAACTCAAAGTCGGCGACACACTTCAGTTCGAGGTTGCGCAGGGCGATAAGGGCCCGAGCGCAGTCAACGTCTCCCGCGCCTAATCGCGCGTCGGATACAAAAACACCCCGCCTAACCGCGGGGTGTTTTTGTTTTCTCTACTTATACAACTGCGGCGCATGCTTGCGGCACTTGCAGCCGACTGGCTTGATATACTCGTCAAAATAATCGGTGTCGTAATCGTAGTTGAGTTCCTCCCCCGCCTTGATATTCTTTTTGGAAAACACATACACCCGCTCTTTTCGGATCTCGATCTCGCAGTTGGGCACGCACGAGTGGTTGATGTAGCGCGCCTCGTTCGACTTGGATCTCCCGTCTATCGTCTTCTTTTTGCTTATCTCGAAGAGGTACCTGCTGTTGCTTTCGTACTCCTCTTTTTTGGATACGCGCCGGCCGGTGTACTCGACGATGCACCTATTCTTCGGGATTGGCTCAATAGCATAGAGCCCGAGCCCGGTGCGCGAGCGCATGACACGCAATTCATATCCCCCAGGGATAAATTTGCCCCCGGAAGCTTTATGTCTGTAAATAACCGCCATAGAATACTCGTTATAGCAAGACTACGCTGTTGTGCGCAAGTGATTGACGCTCTATCCCGCGTGCTTACAATACAGCTATGGGCTTTCTTACCGGTCTGCTGCCCCAGCGCCCCACCCGAAGGCAATACATCGCGGGGGGCATACTTTTTGTCTCGTACTTGTTGGCCGCCCGCCTGGGAGCCACGCTATTTATAGCCCCGGCTGTCATTTATCCCGCCGCCGGTGTGGCGTTGGCGGGCCTCGTACTCGAGGGCATCGAGTTGTGGCCCATGATATTTCTGGCGGCGCTCTTCAATTATGTGCTCAGCGGAAGCGCGGTCGGCTATCTGCTGATACTGCCGGCAACGCATACGCTTCAGGCGGTGGTCGGCGCTCTCGTGCTCAAGAAGCTCAACTTCGACCCGCTCCTGAGGCGCCTGCGCGATATGTTCTTGCTGATGGGGGTGGCGATCTTCGTGTCCCTTATCGTGCCCACCGGCGGCCTGCTGGCGGTCACGGTCAACCGGCTGCTGTTACCCGGCTTTGAGGCGACGGTTACCTGGGGTTCTTGGTGGACGGGCGTCATCCTGAGCTTGCTTGTCGTGGCTCCGCTTATCATCCGCTGGGGCGCCGAGCCGTATTTTACAAGAAGCTATAGGCAGATAGCCGAACTTGTCGCGGTGTTCGCCGTGCTCTTGAGCCTCGATTGGGCGATCTTTTGGTGGGGCATTCCGCAGGTGTACGGTATATCGCTTATCTACGTGTTGCTCGTGCCGTTTTTCTGGCTGGCGATACGCATCGGTCCGCGCTTTACGATATTGGCGATGTTCCTTACCTCCACGATAGCGATCGCCGGCGGTTTGTACGGGCCATACACGGCAGCGCTCGACCCCGCGCAACTAGGAGTGCGTCTCTTCCAGCTCGAGATATTCATAAATATCCTTACTGTCATCTTCTATATTATTGCGGCGCTCCAGGAAGAGCGCACCGAGGCTACAAAATCGCTCACCTCCTACATTGATCGGCTTGAGGAGGCGCTCAACCGGCTCTCTCTCAACGACCGCGCCAAAAGCGATTTTATCGCGGTGCTTGCGCACGAACTGCGCAATCCGCTTGCTCCTATCGTGAGCTCGCTGGAGTTCTTGCGACTGGAGCAACGGGAACCCGAGGAGGAGGAGGCGCTCGACCTCATGGACGACCGGCTTAAGACGGTGGGCCGACTGTTGGATGATCTTTTGGATGTATCGCGCATCGAGCGCTCAAAGATAAACTTAAAGAAAGAAGCTGCCGATCTACGCGTGATGCTCGAGCGCTCCGTGCAATCCATAGCGCGGCAGGTGGCTAAGCGCAACCAGACGCTCAGCGTGAATATGCCAGCAGAGTCAATGGCGATACACGCGGACCCGGTGCGCATCGAGCAGATCGTCACAAATCTGCTTACCAATGCATCGAAGTTCACCGACACGGGAGGCTCTATCGCGCTCTCGGCCGTGCGAGAGGGCGATACGGCGATCATCCGCGTGCGCGACACCGGCATCGGCATCGAGCCCGGCATGCTGGAGCGCGTATTCGAGCCATTCCTCCAGCTTGAGACGGGTACCCGCATGGGCGAAGGGCTCGGCATCGGGCTCTCGCTCACCAAAAGGCTGGTGGAGATGCACGAGGGCACTATTGCAGGCTGGAGCGCCGGCTTGGGGCAAGGGAGCGAGTTCATGGTGCAACTTCCGCTCATTCCCGGCTCCCCTACTATTGAGGCGCGCCGGCCACCGCTAATGCCCGCTTCGCAGAGCGCAAAAGCCGGCCGCGTGCTTGTGGTAGACGATAATGCTCCGGCGGCGCATGGTATCGGCCGCTTGCTCGAGCATAAAGGCTATGTGGTCGAGTATGCGTATAGCGCTGCGCAGGCGCGCGAAAAAGCCCTTGCCACATCGCCCGACACTATCGTGCTCGATATCGGGCTTCCCGACACCGACGGCTACAGCCTCGCGCGCCTATTGCGGCTTAAGGACAATTATGGCGGGCAGCTCATAGCCCTCACCGGCTACGGACAAGAGGAGGACAAGGAGCGCGCGATCGAGGCCGGCTTCGACTATCACCTCACCAAGCCGGTCGGCATTGCGGACCTGGTCGCACTTTTGTCTAACTGATTTAGGGTGCGTGCTACTATAAAAGGATGAGTGTGTTCACTGCTGCCATATTGGGCCTGGTTGAAGGTATCACCGAATTCCTGCCCATTTCCTCGACCGGACATTTAATATTGGCGAGCTCGCTTTTGGGGCTGGCGCAGACGGATTTTGTAAAAAGCTTCGAGATCATCATTCAGCTCGGAGCCATAGCATCCGTCGTTGTATTGTATTGGAAATCATTTTTAAATATCGAGATACTCAAGCGGCTGGCGGTGGCGTTTATCCCGACGGGCATCATCGGGCTCGCGCTTTATAAAGTTGTAAAGACATACTTGCTTGGGAACGAATCAGTCGTGCTATGGGCGCTCCTCTTGGGCGGTATCGTCCTCATCGTGTTTGAGCTCCTGCACAAGCCGCGCGAAGACGCGCTGCGCGACATCGCGCAGATGTCATACCGGCAGGCGTTCACTATCGGACTGTTCCAGTCGCTGGCGATAATCCCCGGCGTGTCCCGCTCGGCCGCGAGCATTGTCGGCGGACTCTTGGTGGGCCTGCGCCGCACGGCTATCGTCGAGTTCTCGTTCATGCTGGCGGTACCGACAATGCTTGCGGCGAGCGGACTCGACATCGTCAAGAGCCACGCCGCCTTCTCGGGCGGCGGCATCGGGATACTCTTGGTGGGATTTGTTGTGGCTTTCGTTGTGGCTTTCTTCAGCATCAAGTTCCTGCTCGCGTTCGTACGCACGCGCACATTCGTCCCATTCGGTATTTACCGCATCGTCCTGGCGATCCTGTTCTGGTTTTTTATCCTGCGCTAGCGCCCGGGGCGGATATCCCGGTACGCGACCGTCACCGGCCGTTTTATAAAAAGGGTGCTTAGGTAGTTGAGCGTATAGCGGTAGCTTATCGTCATGACGCCCTCGGCCATCAGCCTTCTCCCCGAAGCGTACATAGGGAGCGTCCAGGTCCAGCGGACCTTGCCGATCTTCGAAACCCGGCGCGCGATGTCGGTATCCTCGCCATAGAACTCGATTGAGGTGTCGTAGCCGCCGATCGACTCGAGCGCCGAGCGGCGGACGACAAAATTGCCTCCCTGCAGCATGCCCCCCTTCTTGAGCACATAGTAATTGATAAGGTAGGAGACAAACGCGATCATGATGAGCATTTCGACCAGTATCCTCTTCGCGAGCGGAAGATCGTAGTACAAGGGCGGTCCGCTGAGCGCCATGAGCCACGGGTCGCCTGAGAATTCGGCGAGCACATGCGCGATCCAATCCCGCGGCATCTGCGTATCGGCGTCCGGGTTGGCGATAAGCTCGCCGCTTGATGCGGCGAACCCGGCCTGCCTGGCGCGCGTGAGACCCTTGCGCGGCTCATCCACGACCCGCACGGCAGGGAACTTGAGCGCGATGTCGCGCGTGCCGTCGGTCGAGGCGTTATTGACCAACAGTATTTCGCACTCCTCGGGGCTCAGATGCGCGAAGGCGACCGCCCGTTCTACCGCCTTAAGGCAGGGTTCCAGAACCGCTTCCTCGTTGTATGCCGGTATGACGATGCTGATACGCATAGCTTTTTGCCTAGTCTATCTGCGAAAAGACCCATTGGCGCATATAATTGGCGACGCCGAAGATGATGCCAATGAGCACGAGTATTGCGACAGTGATAAACGCCTTGCCGAGACCGTTGTTGACGCTAATGTACGCGTCGCCGAGGAAGTACCCTATCGAGATGATCATCGCCGACCATATCGACTCGCCGATGAGGTTGAGCCCGACAAACCGCCAGAACGGCACACGCGTCAGACCCGCAGTAAAGAGCGTCACGAGCGCGAAGCCCACGCCGTTGGTGAGCTTGGATATCAGCAGGATAGAAGCGTGATATTTGCTGAAGACCTTTTTGACACCCTCTACGTGCCGCGGCGTGATGCTCACAAAGCGGCCGAAGCGCGTCATAAAGGGCATTCCCCATCGATACCCCATCCAGTACCAGAACATATCGCCGCATACCGCCGTCACCACGAGAACGCCATAGATTGCAAACACGTCAAAGTATCCCAGCCTCGCGAGGACTCCGGAAAGCATGCCCACCAGCGGCTGCGCCACCAGCGAGAGCGGAACAATAATGAGGTAGCGGTAGGCTAAAAGGAGTCCCGTGACGGTTTCAATTGTAGCCATATATAGAGTATAATCTAAAAACATCTTGTATACCTGCATGGACGCGTCATTCAAAACATGGCTTAGGAGCGTTCCTGTCTCAAAGATGGCCTATCCCGAGACTCCACTTGAGAAGCTGGAGTATTTCCTCTGGCTCATTTTGGGCCCGTTGCACCCCTACGTGCGCAACGTGCTCGGCTATCTTGGCTATATCAAAAAGTACGACAAATACCGCCCGAACGGACGCCAGCGCTTCCTATTGGGCCGGCTCGCGCCGGGCGTAACTCCCCAGATGCTGGGCGACTATCTGGTCAGCAAGGGCTACGGCAAGCATTTTGTGGCGCTCAAGGACGGGGGCGAGCTATTCGGATTCAGATATTCGCCCGACTTCGAGCATCAATACCATATACGCGCGTTCAGCGACGGAGAAGTGCGCGGACATTATGAGTACACCGTGGAAGCGCATCCGTTCCGGCACGACAAAGAAGTGGGCTTCGAGGAGCGCCGGGATTATTTTTTAAAGTTATTGGAAGGCAAGATCATCCCCGCTCCGCAGACTTCCTAGAGTTTTCCACTGCTCATACAAGGCGGAAGCGGCGCCGAGGCCGTATACTAGGGACATGAAGGGCCTTCCCAACTACGAGAAGGATGTTCGCCCGTGGGGGCAATTCGAGCGATTTACGCTGAACGAAAAGTCGACGGTCAAAGTCATCACGGTCAAGCCGAACGAGGAATTGTCGCTGCAGCAGCACGCGCATCGCGACGAAGAGTGGCACATCCTTAGCGGCTCGGGTGCTGTCGTGATCGGAGATAAAAAAATCCCCGTGCGGCCGGGAGAAGATTTTTTTGTCGAGCGCGGAGTTGAGCATCGCGTAGCCGGCGGACCGCACGGGCTCCAGTTTCTTGAAATAGCGCGGGGCGACTTCGACGAGAATGACATCACGCGCCTGCAGGACAGATACGGCAGGACGTGAACGATGAGCGGACTTTTATAACCAATGAACAACGCACTGGGAGCGGCGGTCGTCATAGCAGGAGTAGCCTTAAGCGGCGTCGGCGTCCTTCTTGCGCTCGCGGCGGTAATATTCGGCTTTCTCGCGCTCTTCGGATTCTGGCTCTGGGAAGTCCGTCGGCCGCTTAAACTCAGGCGCTTTAGTGAAAATCCGGTGCTGGGTCCGATACCCCAACATTGGTGGGAGTCGCAAGCGGTGTTCAACCCCGCCGCCCTGGTGGCAGGAGGGCGAGTCCATCTGCTTTATCGTGCTCTGGGGAATGACGGCGTCTCGCGCATCGGGTATGCGTCAAGCGCTGACGGCATCCACTTTGACAAGCGCCTGCCCGAGCCCGTATATGCCGCTGAA